>QYQG01000035.1 GCA_007280375.1 Betaproteobacteria bacterium | reverse complement strand
CGGCGCATCCGTTTACGGGGGAAGGCAGAGAGGGGGCTGTGGGTGTGCATGGCTTAACCTTGGGCGGTAGAGGGTGGCAAGGACGGTGGCAGGAGCGATGCCTCAGTGCTGGCCTCGGGGATGGGCGGATTGGCGGGCGTCTCTTTGGTTGTTTCTTTAACCTCTTTAACCATATCCAGCCACACCCTAACCATCGCCTCGGCCTCCTCCAGCCCGACACGGTGGGTGCTGGAGAATATCTGCACCTTGGCGGTAAAGCCGGCCTCGTTCATCTCGGTCTGCACCGCACGCTGGGTGGTCATCGCCTGGCTGCGCGAGAGTTTGTCGGACTTGGCGAGTAGCACATGGATAGGCTTGCCGGTGGGGCGGAACCAGTCTAAGAGGTGGCGGTCAAGGTCGGTCAACGGGTGGCGGATGTCCATGATGAGGACGAGGCCGACCAGCGGGCGACGGTCGGACAGATAGCCGCCGATGAGTTGTTGCCAGGCGCGTTGCTGGGTAAACGGGGCCTTGGCAAAGCCGTAGCCGGGCAGATCGACCAGAAACCGGCCGGGCTGGGTCTCAAAAAAGTTGAGGTGTTGCGTGCGCCCCGGCGTCTTGCTGGCGAAGGCGAGCCGCTTTTGATTGGCGATGATATTGATCGCGCTCGACTTTCCGGCGTTGGAACGACCCGCAAAGGCGACCTCGCGCAGGCTGTCGGTCGGCAGGTCACGGATGTGGGCGATGGTGGTAAAAAAATGTGCGTTTAGCATGAAATAAGGTGTCCGGTGCTTGGCAACAGGGTGGCTTGCCGATAGAATTGTCTGGATTTTACAAAATATAGAGGAAGTGTTGTATGAAATTGTCCCCGTTTTCCATATCACTGCTTTTGGCCGTCTTGCCGGTCTCCGTTGCCTTGGCCAATCCGGCCGTCTCTGCCCCTGCGGCTGCGCCCGTTGTAACCAAGGGTGACGCGTCCAAGGCGTTGACTATTGTGAACAATGTCTGTGGCGCCTGTCACGGTGCGGATGGCAATAGTACCGCCCCCATCTACCCCAACCTAGCGGGTCAGACGCCGGAGTATATCAACAAGCAGCTCACGGAGTTCAAGTCGGGCGCACGCAAGAACGCGATCATGGCGCCTAATGTTACCAACCTAAGTGCGGCGGACATGCTCAATCTGGCCGCCTACTTCGCGGCGCAAACGCCCAAGTCGAAGCTGGCCAAGGATGCCGCCTTAGTGGCGGAAGGTAAGCGCCTCTATATGGGCGGTAACGCGGCCAGCGGCGTGCCGGCCTGTGCCTCGTGCCACGGCCCGTCGGGCGCGGGCATCCCGGTGCAGTTCCCGCGCATGGCGGGGCAACATGCCAAGTATGTGCAGATCCAACTGGCCAACTTCCGGAGCGGCGACCGTAGCAACGACGGCGGCAAGATGATGCAGGTCATCGCGCGCAAGATGACAGACCAAGAGATGCGTGCGGTGGGTGAATATATTTCTGGCCTACGCTGATCGCGATATCTGCATGATTTCAAAATAACGGCGCTACGGCGCCGTTATTTTTTTGTCTTTTATGTCGGTGTATAAGCGATAACTGTTTGTTAAATGCTCAGAGAAGGTTTATAAAGGCGCACGAAGCGTTAGTTGGCCGTCATTCGGTGGCCCGCTTCTTATCGAGGAGAAATCTATGGACCGTAGACAAGTTCTGAAAGGCGCTGGTGCAGCCGGCGTGGTGAGTGTTGCAATCGCGGCAGGCCTGCTGAAGTCGACTGATGTTTTTGCCGCCTATAACAAGGCTGGTTTTGATACCAAAGATGCGGGCGCCGCGATGGCCGCCGCGGGTGGTGCATCTGCCGTTGCCAGTGCCGATGTCGTGGTTAAGGCACCGGATATCGCTGAGAACGGTGCCGTGGTGCCGGTCGAAGTGATCTCCAATATCGCAGGCACTACGCGTATTGCCATCGTCGGTGAGAAAAACTCTCAGCCGCTGATCGCTGACTTTACCTTCAGCAATGGCGGTGTGGGCTATGTTTCTACCCGCATCAAGATGGGCGCAACCTCCAACATCGTCGGCGTGGTTCATGCCGGTGGTAAGGCCTTTAAAGGTCACAAAGAGGTCAAGGTCACCATCGGCGGCTGCGGCGGCTGATCCAAACGACACCAAACGATAGAGAGAAAAGGACACTATTATGGCAATGAAACTGCGTGCTTCGATGTCTGGCGACACTGCTGACATCAAATGTTTGATGAACCACCCCATGGAAACCGGTATGCGTAAAGACGCAGCCTCTGGCAAACTGGTTCCGGCTCACCACATTACCAATGTCACCTGCTCTGTAGGCGGCAAGGTCGTGATGGACGCTCAGTGGGGCGGCGGCATCTCCAAGAACCCGTACCTGGCCATCAAGGTCAAGGGTGCCAAGGCCGGTGATAAAGTCACCGTCGACTGGACGGATAACACGGGTGAAAAAGAATCCGCAGACGCCGCTATCGGTTAATGTGGTTTGACTCCCGCTGGACCTTTAGATCCGGCGGGAGGTCTTGTCAGTGCATTCTTAGAGTGTGCTGACAAGACTTGCTGTGTGGTCGATAAATCTATAAGGATGGAAGAGAGATGCGGGCTGTGTTGAGGGCTTTGTTGTGGCTGACGATCGTGGCTGCCAACACAACAGGGGCATCACCTGTGAATATTCGCCAAGATATGGCGAAGGCATTGGTGCAACACGCAGGCCGTACGGTTGTTGTTGAACGCAACCCCGATCCGGAGGGTATGATCGATCCGGACTACATGATGACCTCGCGTCCCTGCCCGCCCTATTGCATTCAACCGATGCAACTCGCGGCTGGGGTAGAGACCATTGGCGAGTTAGAGGTTATCGCGTATCTGCAACGCCTAGGGAAAGACAGCACGATCTTAGTCATAGACTCGCGCGACGGCGATTGGCCGCAACGCAGTGGTGTGATCCCCGGTGCGGTGTTGTTGCCGTGGCAAAACTTGCATCCGGCACATGCCAGTGCCGACAACATCGCGGATGTCTTGTTGTTCCAGTTTGGTGCGAGCCGCCAATCGCGCCTGTGGAACTTTGAAAACGCAAAAACGCTGGTGATGTATTGCAATGGGCCTTGGTGTGGACAGTCGCCCACCAATATCAAGCAATTGCTGGCCTTGGGCTATCCAGCCCATAAGATCAAGTGGTACCGTGGTGGCATGCAGGCTTGGAAAGCCTTGGGTCTTACTACGGTTGCATCTGAGAAGAAGTAAGTAGAAACCAATCGGATATATTGAGCCGTATCGTTCGCAGTACAACCTTCCTTGTAGGAGTTAGATCATGAAAATAAATTTCACAGCATTGTTCCTCGCCCTTGTGGCCGTACCGGTTTCCGGGGTGATGGCGGCAGAGTCTGCCGCACCCGCTGCAGTTATAGCTGCTCCTGCTGCTGCTGCCGCTGCCGCTCCGGTGGTGGCTGCTCCGGCACCTGTCGTGCTTCGGCCCCCTAAGGCCTATAGCCAAACGCCGCGCTATGCCGGTATGTTCAAGTTGCCGATCGGGATGAATCAAAAAGGCACCGAGCCCTACGAGATGTCAGGCATCGTCACCCGCGAAGAAAAGGCCAAGCTGATGGGCGAGATGATGCCAATGATGTCAGGTACCGGGCGTCTCGATGCCAAAGACATGATGATTCTGATGAGCACCAAGTACAAGGCTAAGCCGGGCCTCTCCTTTGATGAGGTCGTGGCCTCCATGGAGCTGCGTGCGAACCAGATCAATATGAAGAAGGTTGGCCACAACCCGATGTGGAAGGACTTTGAGGCCGTGTTGGGTGATACCACCCGTCCGCGTATCGAAGTGTTCCACTATTGTGATATCGCCGCGGGTCGCGAGGTGCTGAAGTTCGCCCCGGAATCCATCGTCTATCTGCCGTGCCGCATCTCGGTGATGGAAGATGACCAAAAACAGATTTGGATCTTGACCCTCGATTGGGACACCGCGTGGCTGACTTCGATCAGCGGTCACATGGGCGTTCCCACCCCCTTGGTCAAGGCGGCTCAAGACATCCGTTTCAAGTTGGATGACATAATGAAGGCAGGGGCTAACGGCGACCTGTAATTACACCGCTAGTTGTTGCAACGCCTCCCGAACCGGCCGCAAGGCCGGTTCGGTCTTTTCACGCATCAAAGAACCGATGGCGGTGGTGCGGGCAAAGACCGATTCGACGAGACTGGCATTGATGGCGGCCAAGGCCGCGATCGTGGTCGACGGGTGCGTCGCCATGCGCTGCGTGAAATGCTGGCCGATGGCGTTTAAGGTGCGCGTGATCACCTCTTGCGTCTCGGGCTTTTCAAAGATCTCTAAGGCGGCGCGGACAAAGGCTAGGTCGTCGTCGCCATCCTTGGCCTCAGGCAGACGCGTGGCGCGTAGCTCTAAGAATCCGACCAGGTGGGTCGTGCTACGCTGTCCGCGTCGCCAGAGGGTGAGTTCTTGTTTGGGCGTCAAGATCTCGCTGTAGAGTAGGGTGATCACGGTATCCAAGATGCCGAGGTGATCGTCTTGCAAGAAGGGCATGTGTTCGACCAAGAAGGCGGCCAGGTGTGGCCCCATCTGCCCTTGCGCCACGGCGGGGCGTTGCAGCATCAGGCGCGCGTTCTCGATGGTCGGCATCGCCCACCACGCGCGGCGGGCGATCTCGTCGGTGAGCGCGGGCGAATAGATGACGGCGGTGATCGCCTCTGGTTCGCCGGTCAACAGAAGCTGTGCCAGTTTCTCGCTCGCCAGTTGGCCGTGCCGTATCCAACGCGACAGATGCACGGGGTAGCCGCGTGGCGAGCCTAAGGCGTAACTGGCCAAGGCCTCGCGCACGCGGCGCAGGTAGCGATCAGGTTTGTCGTTGGGATGCAGCGGAAACTGCGCCTCGCCATCCTCGGCAAGCGCGTGCAAGACCATGCGCGACTCGTCGATGCGCACCGCCTGCACGGGGCGCGTAAAGAGGATCTCTAAGCGAAACTGATCTTCAGGCGCGAGTTCATCCATGCGGGGTTACAGCTTGGCAAAGGCGTGTCGTGCGGCCTCGAAGGTGTTCTCCAGGTCGGTCTCTTGGTGCGCGCTGGACACAAAACCTGCCTCAAAGGCTGACGGCGCGAGGTACACGCCATGCAACAGCATGAGATGGAAGAAGCGGTTGAAGGCCTCTTTGTCGCAGGCCATGACCTCGGCATACGAGGTCGGCACCCGGGCGCTGAAATAGAGACCGAACATACCGCCGATGCTTTGTGCCGAGAACGGCACGCCCGCCTCGGCGGCGACGGCGACCAAACCATCGACCAACTGCCGCGTGCGCAGGCTCAAGGCGTCGTAAAAACCGGGCACCAACACCTTGCGCAGGGTCATGATGCCCGCCGCCAAGGCGACCGGATTGCCCGACAAGGTGCCGGCCTGATAGACCGGGCCGGTCGGCGCGAGCTTGTCCATGATCTCTGCCCGGCCGCCAAACGCACCCACCGGCAGGCCGCCGCCGATGACCTTGCCCAGCGTGGTCAGGTCGGGGGTGATGCCATACAAGCCTTGCGCGCACTGCGGGCCGACGCGAAAACCGGTCATCACCTCGTCGAAGATCAAGACTGCGCCGTAGCGCGTGCAGTTGTCGCGCAGGCATTGCAAAAAGCCCGGCGCGGGCGCAATCAGGTTCATATTGCCGGCCACCGGCTCGACGATGATGCAGGCGATCTCCTCGCCGCGTTGGGCAAAGAGCGCGTTCACCTGTTCGCTATTGTTGTAATCTAGCACCAGCGTGTGCTTGCTAAAATCCGCCGGCACGCCCGCCGAACTGGGGTTGCCAAAGGTTAAGAGGCCAGACCCCGCCTTGACCAACAGGCTATCGGCGTGGCCGTGATAACAGCCCTCAAACTTGAGCAACAGGGTGCGCCCCGTGTGACCGCGCGCGAGGCGGATCGCGCTCATCGTCGCCTCGGTGCCGGACGAGACCAGGCGCACCTTTTCCATCGACGGCAGTTGCTCGGCTAACAGGTCGGCCATCTCTAATTCCATCTCGGTTGGCGCGCCAAACGACAGGCCACGGGTGGCGGCGGTCTGCACGGCACGCACCACATCCGGGTCGGCGTGGCCCAAGATGAGCGGGCCCCACGAGCCGACATAATCGATGTACTCCTTGCCATCGGCATCGACCACCTGCGCGCCGTAGCCGCGGGTAAAGAAACGCGGTGAGCCGCCTACCGAGCCAAAGGCGCGTACCGGCGAGTTCACCCCGCCGGGGATATGGCGTTGCGATTTTTCAAAGAGGATGTCGTTGCGTGAGGTCATGATGGTGGCTCAAAGAGGCGTAAAAAATGTTGCGTGGTGGCGGCGATATCGGCGGCATTATAAAGCGCGGAGATCACCGCGAGCATATCCGCGCCGGCGGCGATTAAGGTCGGGGCGTTTGCGGTCGTGATGCCGCCGATGGCGCAGACCGGCAGGTCATCGCGCCTATCGTGCAGTAGATCAAGCGCGGCACGCGGCGCGTCAGGCTTGGTGGGCGAGGCAAAAAAACTACCGAAGGCGACATAATCGGCCCCCGCTGCTGCGGCCTTCTCGGCCAGCGCGGCGGATTGGTAACACGATGCGCCGAGTATCTTAGCGGCTCCGAGTCGTTGCCGAGCGGCGTTGAGGTCGCCATCCTCCGCCCCGAGATGAACGCCATCGGCATCCACCGCCAAGGCCAAGGCGAGGTCATCGTTGATGATCAAGGTCGCCGCGTAACGCCGTGTCAAATGGCGCAACGCGGTCACGTGCGCTAGACGCAGGGCGGCATCCGCCGTCTTGCTCCGGTATTGCAGCAAACGCCCGCCGCTCGCCAAGATCGCCTCCGTCGCCGTGAGGAGCGGTGCGGTGTCCTGCCAGTCGGGGGTGATGGCGTAGAGGCCGCGCAAACTAGGTGTTGCGCCGTGCATTGGCGGCCTCACGCGCCCAGAACAGACGATCGGGGATGTGTTGCCCCATACCGGGGCGGAAGCTATTGCGCAAGGCCTCGTAGGTGTATTCCTGCGCGTCCTTGACCGCGGTGGCCATGTCCACGCCATGCGCTAAGAGGGCGGCAATCGCCGAGGCCAGTGTGCAGCCAGAACCGTGGTAGCTGTGCGGCAGTCTATCCCATGGTAAGGACATGGCGTTCCTTCCCTCGTCGTAGAGCGTGTTGATGACTTGCGGCGTGTGTTCGTGCGAGCCGGTGATGAGCACGAACTCGCAACCCATGTCGAGCAGGCGCAGTGCGCAGGTATCGAGGTCGGGCGGGGACACATCCTCGTCGTCTTCCACTAAGCGCCGCGCCTCGACGCTGTTTGGGGTGATGATCGTCGTCTGCGGCAAGAGCAGATCGCACAGGGCATCCAGCGTCTCTTCGGTGGCCAGATCATCGCCCCGCCCCGAGGCCAGAACCGGGTCAAGGACGAGCGGGATCTCGGGATAATCGGCGATGATGGCGGCGATGACCGCAACCGTCTCGGGGCTACCCATCATGCCTATCTTGAAGGCGGCGACGGGCATATCCTCCAAGATGGCGCGCGCCTGATCCTCTATCCACTCGGGGTCGATGACCATGAAATCTTCGACCCCGCGCGTGTCTTGCACGGTAATCGCGGTGACGACGGTGAGCGCGTGACAGCCTAGGCTGGTCTGGGTCAGGATGTCAGCCTGTAGGCCCGCACCGCCGGTCGGATCGGTGGCGGCGAAGGTGAGGACGATGGGCGGGGTAGAGGTCATCCGCGTATTATGCCGCAGATTGGGTCGTCTAACTTAGGCTGTCCAGTTGACCCAGCCAAAATGCGCGCTGACCAAGACCAACACGCCAAAGGCGATGCGATACCAGGCGAAAAAGGTAAAGTCATGATGTGCGATAAAACGCAATAACCAACGCACGCACAAAAAGGCCGAGACAAAGGCCGCCGCAAAGCCTACGCCAAACAGACCGAGGTCGTCCATCGACAACAGCTCACGATGTTTATAGGCATCGTAGAGCGCGGCGGCGGACAAGGTGGGGATGGCGAGGAAGAAGGAAAACTCCGTCGCGGCCTTGCGCGACAGGCCAAAAAACAGACCGCCAATGATGGTCGCGCCCGAACGCGAAGTGCCGGGGATCAAGGCCAAGGCCTGTGCCAAACCCACCTTTAGCGCGTCCTTCCAGGTCATTGCATCGACCGTCTCGACGGTGATTTGATGGTCACGCCGTTCTGCCCACAAAATAAGCAGACCGCCGACGATAAAGGCCGTGGCGACGGGGATAGGCGCAAACAGATGCGCCTTGATCGCGCTGGCAAACAACAGCCCAAAGACGGCGGCGGGCATAAAGGCGATCAACAAGTTCAAGGCAAAGCCCTGTGCGCCGCGATCGCTGGCCAATCCGCCGATGACGGTGACGAGCTTGTGACGATACTCCCACACCACCGCGAGGATCGCGCCGATCTGGATCGCCATCGTAAACACCTTCGCCTTCTCGTCATTAAAGCCGAGCAAGTCGCCGACCAAGATCAGGTGGCCGGTGCTGGAGATCGGCAGGAATTCGGTCAGGCCCTCGACGATGCCGAGGATAAAGGCGTAAAAGTAGATGGAGTCCACGCGCAAGCTCTCAAATAAGGTGGCGCATTGTAGCAGGCTGCGTGGCGATATCCTGCAATCACCGCAAGCCTCCGCCCGCCCCACGCGCTGTAACCCCGCACACCGTTCGCCAGCACGCGGGGATAACGAAGCCGCCGTAGGAGCGATCTCAAAAAGAAGCTCGTTGCCGATGGCTATTTTTAAGTGTCCGAGAAAATTGGACACTTAAAAATGCTTGCCCCGGATGGCAAGCAGCGGCTGACGGGCTGCGCCAGTACCAAAACCCTGCTCCGGGTGATCCAGTCCATCTCTAGCCCCAAGGTGAAGCAATGGCGGCAAGTCTTGAATGACGACTTTGCCCCTCGTGTCGGTCTTAATTCAAGACTTGCCCCTAATGTTCCCCAATCTGCTAGCGGGCAGGATGCCCACGCTCCGGCAACACAAACCCACAGCCAATAACCCTGTTTATTGAGCGGGCTGCGTAGCGATCTCCAGTTGCTCTAGGTAGGTTAAGGCAGCCTCGCGGTGTGTGCCGCACATCTCGGTCGAGGCCTGTAGGCCGCTACAACAGGCAGGGCGTTGTGGCTGACCAAACAGCGTACAGCGCAAGGCGTGGTCTAGGTGTGGGCAGGCAACGCCCGCTGGTTTGTTGAGCGAGGAGATCGACGGCGCGATACAACACGCGCCACAGCCGGGGCGACAGTCCATTAGCGTGACATACCTGATTTACCCCATCCCCACCCTAGCCCTCCCCTTGAAGGGGAGGGGACGCGTATCCATCGTCGGGGGCGGGATGGTCATGATGGTCAGACGCGGTGATAGACCTCGGCGCCGGTCTTGATGAACTCGATGGATTTTTCTTCCATGCCTTTGTTGAGGGCGGTCTCGGCGTCTAGACCTTGTGCGGCGGCGTAGTCGCGCACATCTTGGCTGATCTTCATCGAGCAGAAGTGTGGCCCGCAGATGGAGCAGAAGTGCGCGACCTTGGCCGATTCTTTGGGCAGGGTTTCGTCATGGAATTCGCGCGCCTTGTCGGGGTCGAGGCCGAGGTTGAACTGGTCATCCCAACGGAACTCGAAACGCGCCTTGGATAGCGCGTTATCGCGGATCTGCGCCCCGGGGTGACCCTTGGCCAAGTCCGCCGCGTGGGCGGCGAGCTTGTAGGTGATGATGCCTGTTTTGACATCGTCCTTGTCGGGCAGGCCGAGGTGTTCTTTGGGGGTGACATAGCAGAGCATGGCGGTGCCGTACCAGCCAATCTGCGCCGCGCCGATGGCGGAGGTGATGTGGTCGTAGCCGGGCGCGATGTCGGTGGTGAGCGGGCCTAAGGTGTAGAACGGTGCTTCGTCGCACCATTCTAGTTGCAGGTCCATGTTCTCTTTGATCATGTGCATGGGGACATGGCCGGGGCCTTCGATCATGACTTGGATGTCGTGTTTCCAGGCGATCTGGGTCAGTTCGCCTAGGGTCTTGAGTTCGCCCAGTTGCGCTTCGTCGTTGGCGTCATAGATGCTGCCCGGGCGCAGGCCGTCGCCGAGCGAGAAGGCGACATCGTAGGCCTTCATGATCTCGCAGATGTCTTCGAAATGGGTGTAGAGGAAGGATTCTTTGTGGTGGGATAGGCACCATTTGGCCATGATGGAGCCGCCGCGCGAGACGATGCCGGTCATCCGGTTGGCGGTCATCGGGACATAGCGCAACAACACGCCGGCGTGGATGGTGAAGTAGTCCACGCCTTGCTCGGCTTGCTCGATGAGGGTGTCGCGGAAGATATCCCAAGTGAGGTCTTCGGCCTTGCCGTTGACCTTTTCCAAGGCTTGATAGATGGGCACGGTGCCGATGGGGACGGGCGAGTTGCGGATGATCCATTCGCGGGTCTCGTGGATGTTTTTGCCGGTGGACAGATCCATCACCGTGTCGCCGCCCCAGCGGATCGACCAGGTCATTTTGTCGACCTCTTCGTTGATCGAGGAGCCGAGCGCGGAGTTGCCGATGTTGGCGTTGATCTTGACCAGGAAGTTGCGGCCGATGATCATCGGCTCGGATTCGGGGTGGTTGATGTTATTGGGGATGATGGCGCGGCCTCGGGCGATCTCGTCGCGCACGAATTCGGCGCTGATCGTCTCGGGGATGGAGGCGCCGAAGTTTTCGCCGCGATGTTGACGGCCCATCATCTGCGCGAGGCGTTCGCCGGTGGGGCCGCTGGTGCGCAGCGAGGCGATGTAGTCTTGGCGGCGGAGGTTTTCGCGCAGGGCGACGAATTCCATCTCGGGGGTGATGATGCCTTGGCGCGCGTAGTGCATCTGGCTGATGTTTTGACCGGCCTTGGCGCGGCGCGGCGTGCGGTGCAGACCGGGGAAACGCAGGCCGTCTAGGGCGGGGTCGCTGGCGCGGCGGCGGCCAAACTCGGAGGACAGGTCAGTCATCTGCTCGCTGTCGCCGCGCTCGGCGATCCATGCGGCACGCATTGGTTTTAGGCCTTGGCGGATGTCGATTTTTGCATCGGGGTCGCCATAGGGGCCGGAGCAGTCATAGACGAAGATCGGTGGGTTTTTTTCCGGCTGGGCCGTGGTGTGGGTGTCGGCTTGGCTGATCTCGCGCATCGGGACTTGGATGTCGGGACGGCTACCCTCGACGAAGATGCGCCGCGAGTTGGGCAAGGGGAGAATAGCTGCCGCATCGACACTGGCGGTGGCGGCGGTAAACACGGCGACGGGATCTTTTAGGACGGCATTCATGGCGACTCCAGTAATGGGGCATGAACGGTGGAGGGCGAGTGGGATGGAAAGCGTTTCCAGACCTTTTGCGCGCTACCTCCGCCGGCATGACCCGGATCAGGTTCTATGGGTATCTTCTCAGCCGGTTGGTGTTTTTTGTAACACTGTGTAACCGACGCCCCAGGCGATGCCCACACCGTAGCCTAAATGGTGCAAAATAACAACCTTAGCGGCGAGGGTGTCTAACGATTATGGTGAAAAAAGCGGTCGGCGTAGTGGTGTGGGCGATGGTGGGTTTAGTCGGGTTAATAGGGTGCAATCGCGCGCCCGAGCCACCCAAGACACAGCCGCGTGCGGTGTTGACCGAGACGGTGAAGGTGGGCGCTACGGCGGCGCTACAGGGTTTTGCCGGTGAGGTGCGCGCCCGTCATGAGGTGGCCTTGGGTTTTCGGGTCGGTGGCAAGTTGGTGGCACGAATGGTCAATCTGGGTGATACGGTCAAGGCGGGGCAGGTCTTGGCGCAGTTAGACCCCGCCGATCTGCGTCAGTCGCAACAGGTGTCGGAGGCGGATCTTGCGGCGGTGGCGGCCGATCTACGCTTGGCGCGCCTAGAGTTTGAGCGCACGCGCACCTTGCAGGCGCAGGGCTTTGTCAGTCAAGCGGCGTTAGATGCGAAGGAAACCCTGCTCCGTGCCGCCGATGAACGGCATACGGCGGCTAAAAATCGTGTCGGTTTGGCGCAGAATCAAACCGCGTATGCGCTGTTGCGCGCGGACGCGGATGGCGTGGTCGCGCAGACCTTGGCCGAGCCGGGGCAGGTGGTAGCGGCGGGACAGGCGATCGTGCGCGTGGCGCAACAGGGCGAAAAAGAAGTGGTCATCAGTGTTCCTGAAAACCGGATCGGCGAGTTTGCGCCGGGGCGGACGCTGCGTTTAAGTTTCTGGGCCTTGCCGGGGACGACGGCGGCAGGCAGGGTGCGTGAGGTCGCGCCACAGGCCGATGCGGTGACGCGCTCGTTTGGGGTGCGGGTGAGCCTGACGGAGGCCGTGCCGAAGGTGCGCTTGGGGATGTCGGCGACGGTGTCGTTGGACGGCGGCGCGATAGACGGCATGATCACCTTGCCGGCGACGGCGATCTTTCAGAAAGACCGCCAACCGGCGGTGTGGGTCGTGCAGGCCGGGCGCGTGCACCTGCGACCGGTGGAAGTCGCCGCCTGGGGCGATGGTACAGTGCAGATCCGTTCGGGCCTAGACGCGGGCGAGGTGGTGGTGCGTGCCGGGGTGAATACCTTGGTCGCGGGTGAGGCGGTCACGCCTTTGCTGCGTTGATATACCCCGCATGAAAAACTTTAACCTTTCGACCTGGGCCTTGACCCATTCTAGTTTGGTCGCCTTTTTGATGTTGGTCTTGGTGATCGGCGGGACGATGTCGTATCGGCAATTGGGCCGCGCCGAGGATCCGACCTTTACCATTAAGGTGATGTTGGTACGCACCTATTGGCCGGGCGCGACGGCGCAGGAGGTCGACAGCCAAGTGACCGACCGCATCGAGAAGAAGCTGCAAGAGTTGCCGTTGCTGGACAAACTGCGCAGTTTTTCTAAGCCGGGCGAGTCGGTGACCTTTGTGGAGTTTAAGGATTACACGCCGCCGAAAAAGGTGCCGGAGTTGTTTTATCAGGTGCGTAAAAAGCTCGATGATATTCGCCACACCTTACCCGAGGGCGTGCAAGGGCCGTATGCCAACGATGAGTTTGGCGATAGTTTTGGCATTATTTACGCGCTGACGGGGGCGGACTATACGCAGGCCGATCTGCGCCGTCAGGCGGATCAACTGGCCTATGCCCTGCGCCGCGTGCCGGATGTGGCCAAGGCCGATCTCGTGGGGGTGCAGGCGGAACGGGTGTGGATCGAGACCTCGGCGGCGCGTTTGGCGAGTCTGGGTATCGACCCGGAGATGATCGCGCAGGCGGTGCGTGAGCAAAACGCGGTGACGCCGACGGGTGCGGTGGAGACGACGGCGGATCGGGTGCGCTTGCAGGTGACGGGGGGATTGGAGGCGGCGGAGACGGTGCGCGCGCTGGCGATTCGTGCCGGTGGCCATACCTTCCGTTTGGGCGATATTGCCGAGGTGCGGCGCGGGTACGCGGACCCACCACAACCGCTGTTTCGTTGGCAGGGTCAGCCGGCGGTGGGTATCGCGCTGTCGATGAACAAGGGGGGCGACATCCTGGCCTTGGGCGAACGGCTGAAGACCGAAACCGCGCGTCTTAAGGCGGGTCTGCCCGCGGGGATGCTGCTGCATCAGGCGGCGGATCAGCCCGAGGTGGTCAAGCAAAATATCGACGAGTTTATGCAGAGCCTGGCGGAGGCCATCGCCATCGTGTTGGCGGTGTCTTTTTTGGCCTTGGGGTGGCGGCCGGGCTTGGTGGTGGCGATCGCGATCCCCTTGGTGTTGGCGGCGGTCTTTATGGTGATGCGGCTGCTTGATATTGATATGCAACGCATCTCGTTGGGCGCGCTGATCATCGCCTTGGGGCTGTTGGTCGATGACGCGATCATCGCCGTCGAGATGATGGTGATCAAGCTGGAGCAAGGCTGGGATAAGGCGCGCGCGGCGGCCTTTGCCTATACCTCGACGGCCTTTCCGATGCTAACCGGAACCTTGATTACGGCGGCGGGCTTCTTGCCGGTGGGGTTTGCCAAGAGTGCGGCGGGCGAATATACCTTTTCGATCTTTGCGATTGTGGGCATCGCGCTGATCGCCTCGTGGGTGGTGGCGGTGGTGTTTACGCCGTGGCTGGGGGTGCGTCTGCTCAACCGCGAAAAACTGATGGCAATAGCACAGCGGCATGGCGGCGATCCGTACAACACGCCGCTGTATCGGCGTTTTCGCGGCATCGTGGCGTGGTGCGTGACGCATCGTTGGCGGGTGATCGGGGTGACGCTGCTGGTCTTTATCCTCGCGCTGGTGGGTTTTGGCAAGGGCGTGGAGAAGCAGTTCTTCCCGTCGTCCAAACGGCCGGAGTTGTTGGTCGATCTGTGGTTGCCGCAAGCGGCCTCGTTTACGGCGACGCAGGCGGCGGTGACGCAGTTGGAGGCGGTGTTGGCGAACGATGCCGAGATCCGCTCACGGGTGCGGCATAGCGTCAGTTATATCGGCATGGGCAGCGTGCGTTTTTATCTGCCCTTAGACCCGCAGATGCCACATCACAACTTTGCGCAACTGGTGGTGATGACGAACGATACCGAGGCGCGCGAGGTGGTGAAACGCCGTCTGGAGACGCATCTGGCGCGTGATTTTAGCGCGCTACAGGGGCGCGTGACGCGTCTGGAAAACGGCCCGCCGGTGGGCTATCCGGTGGCCTTCCGCGTGGTGGGGGACGACCCTGAACGCCTGCGGCAGATTGCGGCGCAGGTAGCGACCGTGATGCGCGCCCATCCCTATGCGCACGATGTCAATCTGGATTGGAACGACCTCATCAAGCAGGTGCGGATCGAGGTCGATCAAGACAAGGCACGCGCCTTGGGGCTGAGTTCGCAGGCGGTGTCGCGGCAGGTGGCCTTGTTGTTGCAGGGGCAGACCTTGACGCGGCTGCGCGAGGCGGATCAGCTTATCGATGTGGTCTTGCGAGCTTCGATGCCGGATCGTCTCGACCCGGCGCGTTTGGGCGACCTGCAGATCCATGTCAAGGAGGGGCGTTTTGTGCCGCTGGCACAGATCGCGACGCTCACGCCCGAACTGGCCGATGGCATCATCTGGCGGCGCGATCGTAAGGTGGCGATCACCGTGCGCTGCGATCTGAAGCCGGGCATCCAGGCACCCACCGCGACGGCGCAGATCAACCCGCAACTCGATGCGATCCGTCAGCAATTGCCTGACGGCTATCGCATCGAGATGGGCGGTACGGCGGAAAAATCCGGCTCGGCGGAGCAGTCGGTGCAGGCCGTGTTCCCCTTCGCCGTCATGGCAATGTTGTTCTTGCTGATGGTGCAGTTGCAGAGTGCGCGGCGCACGATCCTAGTCGTCCTCACCGCGCCCTTGGGCTTGATCGGCG
>QYQG01000016.1 GCA_007280375.1 Betaproteobacteria bacterium | reverse complement strand
CGCCATATGCGGTCTGCGTGATATAACGCCGCACCTTCTCCAATACACCACTATGGACCGCGGTTTTTACATCATCATGGCGGCGCAGTTCTTCTCCGCGCTGGCCGACAATGCCTTGCTCATCACCGCCATCGCCATGCTACGCGAGATCGACGCGCCGGCTGCCCATGTGCCGATGCTAAAGTGGTTCTTCACCATCTCCTATGTCTTGCTCGCCGCCTTTGTCGGTGCCTTCGCCGACTCCATGCCTAAGGGTCGCGTCATGCTCATCAGCAACGGCATCAAGATCAGCGGCTGCCTGATGCTCATCGCCGGGTTGCCGCCCCTTTACGCCTACGCCGTGGTTGGCATCGGCGCGGCGGCCTACTCCCCCGCCAAATATGGCATCCTCACCGAGTATCTGCCGCACAGCAAACTCGTCGTCGCCAATAGCTGGATCGAAGGCCTCACCGTCGGCGCCATCATCTTCGGCACCATCTTGGGCGGCTGGATGATCAGCCCTTATCTCTTGCACGGGTTTGGCGAGATCGACGCGACCTTAAACGCCGTCCTGCCCTTCACCCTCACCTCCAGCCTACTCGATTACAGCCTAGGTATGGTCGCCGCGCTCTACCTCGTTGCCGCGTGGTTCAACCTCTATGTCCCCAACACCGGCGTCGATCACAAACCCCTACACAACAACCCACTATTCTTGTTACGCGACTTCTCCCACTGCGTGCGCCTGTTATGGATGGACAAACTCGGCCAGATCACCCTCGCCGTCACCACCCTGTTCTGGGCCGCCGGCGCGACCATGCAATTCATCATGCTGCGCTGGACCGAGGAGGCCCTCCACCTGCCGCTCGACCAAGCGCCTTATATGCAGGCCATCTTTGCCGTCGGCATCGCCATCGGCGCGGCCATGGCAGGGCGTTTCATCCCCATCCATCGCTCGGTGCGCGTCATCGGCGTCGGCATCGCCATGGGCCTAGTCACGCTCATGATGGTCCCCTTAACCGGCGACGGCTTAGTCTATGGACTAGGCGTTGATCGCACCTTAGTGCTAGGCTTTGACGGCGTCTGGCTGGCGGGCATCCTGATGCTCATCGTCGGCGCGATGGCCGGCTTCTTCGTCGTCCCGATGAACGCCCTGCTGCAACATCGGGGCCACATCCTGATGGGTGCGGGTCACTCCATCGCGGTGCAAAACTTTAATGAAAACATCGGCATCCTCATTATGCTCGGTCTTTATGCCCTACTCGTTGCGGCCGAACTCTCGGTACAGACCGTGATCATCCTCTTTGGCGTTTTCATGGCCGGCGCGATGTATGGCGTACAGCGCTGGTATCAGCGCAACATCCGCCTGCACCGTCACGAACTCGCCCGCCTCTTACAAGCCGCCCGCCATGTCCATCAGGACGATCATGGCAAACGCTGACGCACCTGTTCAAACAAGGCAACCGCACACGCCGCAGCGACATTAAGCGACTCGGTGCCGCCCGGCATGGGGATCTCAAACCCCGTCGTGACGGCCTGTAGACCCGCACTCAAACCCGCACCTTCGTTACCCAAGGCAAAGGCCACCGGCCCCGTCAGATTCAACGCATACAGGGAACGCCCCGCACCCAAGGCCGCCGCATAGACCGGCATCGCCAAGTTTGCCGCCGTCGCCAGCAAATCGCAGCCTTCATGGATCTGTAGCCGAAACTGCGCCCCCTGCCCCCCGCGCAAGGCTTTAGGCGACCACGCCTCGGCACAGCCCGGCGATAGATAGATACGCTGAACCCCCGCCGCCGCCGCCGTACGCAACAAGGCCCCGAGATTGCCCGGATCTTGGATCGCCTCTAGCAAGATCGCATCCGTCGTAGTGGCCATATCCGTTGCCACCGGTACGCGCATACTGGCTACCACGCCGCTGGGCGTCGCCACCGGCGACAGGCTTGCCAGCAAGGCCTCGGGCAACACCAAAAGACGCGTCGTCGCCGTCACCCGCGTCGACCACACCGACAGATTCGCCTCGGTCAACGCCACGGTCAACAATGGCAACCCGGCCGCCAAGGCCTCCTCGATCAGGTGCGCGCCATCCAGCAGGGTCTCACCCGCCTCCCGCCGCGCCCGCCCGTCCGACGCCAAGGCCCGCAGGTGACGCAGATCGGGGTTATCGCGGGAAGAGATCCATTTAACGCTCATCGGCCGCATTGTACCGGGGCGCACAGCACCGTAACGCGCGCGCAAAAAAAAGACCCGGTCACGATGACCGGGTCAAAATCCACCAATAAAGGAGGATGGAGGAGACGCCGTTGAAGCGCTAGTAAAAGCGCCGGAATCAACGACATCAGTATTGTCTAATATAACTATAGTATTAGCAAGTGAAATGTTCATTGACGGCAAAGCAGGCGGTTTATATGGCCAAATCTGTGGCGCAAGCCCCACCGTTAAGCCCGGCGTACGGAGGGATACTCGATCTGCACAGACGCGCGCCCCCATGTCGAACGCAGCCCTTCAAGCAGGTCTTCGGCCAGCCACACCCGCCAGCCATCACCGAGCCTCAAGCGGCACTGAGCCGCCCCGTTACGATAATCGATCGACACCGGCGTGCCCTCGCCCGGGCGACAAAACGGTTGCAGCAAGCCCCTCAACGCACCTAATTGCGCCTGCCCCTCTAGGACCAAACGCAGGGCAACGGCGTGGCGCGTCCGTAACCCAGGCAGATCAAACACCTCATCTGCCGTTACACGCAAGCCACCCGAATATTCGTCATGCACCGCCTTGCCTCGGATGATGAGCAATCTATCCTCTTTGATCTGCTCCCGATTCGCATCAAAGACCTCAGAGAAGATCGCCACCTCCAGTCGCGCATGACCATCTTCCAGCAAGGCAAAGGCCATCTTGCCCCGCCGCGTCATCTGCGTCCGCACCGCCGCGATGATCCCTGCCAACAAGACCGGTTCCTTTTGCGCCACCACCTGCCCTAGTGGGCGATCAACGAGGCCGACTAAATCCGCCCGCCATGAACTAAACGGATGACCACTAAAGTAATAACCCAAAGCGATCTTCTCCTGCACCAACTGTTCGCTCACGCCCCAGGCCGGCACCTCAACCAAAGGCGGCGGCTCATTCGCCGTCGCTTCACCAAACAGGCTATCTTGTTGCGCCGTCTGCTGACGGACATCGGCCCATTCCATCGCCAGACCGACGCTGGCCAAGGTCATCGCCCGGTTTTCATGCAGGCCATCAAAGGCGCCCGCACGCACCAAGGCCTCCATCGCCCGACGGTTGACCACGCGCTTATCCACCCGCCGACAAAAATCGAACAGGCTGACAAACGGACCGTTCGCCTCGCGCTCCTGCACCAGATGATTCACCGCATTCTCGCCCGTGCCCTTGACCGCGCCCAGGCCATAACGCACCTCGCTGCGCGACACCGGCACGAAACGGTAGACCGAGGCGTTGATATCCGGCGCCAACAGCGTCATCCCATTAGCACGGCCATCCTCATAAAAAATCTGCACGCTGTCGGTGTTATCCATATCCGCCGACAAGGTTGCGGCCAAAAACGCCGCCGTGTGATGCGCCTTTAGCCACGCGGTCTGATACGAGATCACCGCATAGGCCGCCGTGTGCGATTTGTTAAAACCGTACTCGGCAAACTTCTCCATCAGGTCAAACAACTGCATGGCGAGCTTTTCGTCATAGCCCTTTTTCAGCGCACCCGCGCGGAAGATCTCGCGGTGCTCGGCCATCTCCTCGACCTTCTTCTTACCCATCGCCCGTCGCAACAAGTCCGCGCCGCCCAGCGTATAGCCGCCGATGATCTGCGATATCTGCATCACCTGTTCTTGATAAACGATCACACCATAGGTCGGCGACAGGCATTCTTTTAGGTCGGGGTGAAAATAGTTGATCGTCTGCTTGCCCTTTTTACGCAAGACAAAATCGTCCACCATGCCCGAACCCAGCGGCCCCGGCCGATAGAGCGCCAACACCGCAATGATGTCCTCAAAGCAATCTGGCGCCAGCTTGGCCAAGAGCTTTTTCATCCCCTCCGATTCCAACTGGAAGATCGCCGTCGTGTTGGCCTTTTTCAAGATGGCATAGGCGGCCGGATCGTCAAAGCTCAAGGTCTCGATATCGGTGTCAAAGGCCGGATCGAGCCGGCGGCAATACTTCACCGCGAGGTCGATGATGGTCAGGTTACGCAGACCCAAAAAGTCGAATTTCACCAGCCCAGCCTTTTCGACATCGTCCTTATCAAACTGCGACACCGCCACCGCGCCCGCGCCATCGGCCAGATAGAGCGGACAAAAATCGGTTAGTTTTCCCGGCGCGATGAGCACCCCGCCGGCGTGCATACCCACATTGCGCGTCAGCCCCTCCAAACGGCGCGCCAACTCAAACAACTCGCGCACCTCCTCTTCCTTGTCGTAACGCTCTTTCAGCTCCGGCACCTGCGCTAAGGCCTCGTCGAGCGAGACCATCTTGCCCGGCGCGTTGGGGATCATCTTCGACAACTGATCGCAAAAGTTATACGGCAGTTCCAGCGCCCGGCCGACATCGCGCAGCACCGCGCGCGCCGCCATGGTGCCAAAGGTGACGATCTGCGACACCGCATCCTCGCCATATTTAGCGCGCACATACTCGATCACGCGATAGCGTTGATCCTGACAAAAATCGATATCAAAGTCGGGCATCGACACCCGTTCCGGGTTCAAAAACCGCTCGAACAACAAGGCATAACGCAACGGGTCAAGGTCGGTAATCCCCAGCGCATACGCCACCAGCGAACCCGCACCCGAACCGCGCCCCGGGCCGACCGGCACGCCGTTCTGTTTACCCCAGTTGATAAAGTCGGCCACGATCAAAAAGTAACCGGGGAAACCCATCTGGATGATGGTCGCCAGCTCTAATTCCAGCCGCGCGTCGTACTCCGCCTGACGCGCCTCACGCTGTGTCGCCTCGGGATAGAGGCGCAACATCCGCGCCGTCAGGCCCGTCCGAGCCTGCTCGCGCAAGAAGTCCTCCAGCCCCACCCCCGGCGGGGTCGGGAAATTCGGCAAATAACTCTTACCTAAAACCAAGGTCAGGTTACAGCGTCGTGCAATCTCGACGCTATTGGCCAAGGCCTCGGGCAGATCAGCAAACCGCTCGCCCATCTCCGCCTGCGTCAAAAAGGCATCGTCCTCGACAAAGCGTTGCGGGCGGCGGCGATCGGCCAAAATCTCGCCGTGCGCAATACACACGCGCGTCTCGTGCGCCTTAAAATCATCGCGCGTCTTGAACTGCACCGGATGCGTCGCCACCACCGGCAAGTCCAAGCGGCTCGCCAAGGCCAGCGCACCGCGCAAGGCGGGTTCTGACTCTGGGCGGCCATTGCGTTGAATCTCCAGATAAAAGCGCCCCGGAAAACGCTGCGACCAGGCTCGCGCCAAGGACTCGGCCTGCTCGGCGTTACCGTTCAAGATCGCCTGCCCGATACCGCCCCACTGCGCGCCGGACAAGGCGATCAGGCCCGGATTGCCGTCCACGGCATCCAGCCACTCCGGGCGCAACAAGGGCAGACCGCGTGGCTGATTCTCGCGATAGGCACGGGTCAACAACTCAGACAGACGCAGATAGCCCGCGTGGTCTTGCACCAACAACACCATCCGCGCCGGTCGGTCGGCCACCCCCGTGTCTATCCCTATCTCGCAACCGACGATGGGTTTCACCCCCGCCTTGCGCGCCGCCGTATAAAACTTGATCAGGCCAAATAGATTCGACAGATCGGTCAAGGCCACCGCAGGCTGCCCGTCCGCCTGTGCCAACGCGATGACATCCTCGATGCGCAGCAGACCATCCTGCACCGAAAACTCACTGTGCAGACGCAGATGGCAAAACGAGGGTGCGGACATGAGCGACTTTTAAGGGGCAAATAGAGACGCGGATTTTACCCCGTGTCGCGTCCCGTATGACTACTTTATGCCTACGCTCCGGCGTCTCGCCCGCATGCAGGCGGGACGCCTGCGCTCCCAGCGTCACAAATATTTAAGATACTACGATCTCTTTACAAGGCGCGGGCGATTTATAATGTGCTCCGTAGCATCCCCTATGGAAATCCTATGTCTTCCCCTTCTATCCCCCTAAACCGCTGGCAGGTCGTCGCGGGCGCCATCCTCATTCAACTGTCTCTGGGTGCCATCTACGCCTGGTCAGTCTTCACCCCCGCCTTGATCGCTACGGGCTGGAGCCGCCTCGACACCCAAATCGTCTTTTCCGTCGGGCTCGCCTCGTTCGCCTTGGTGATGGTCTTGGCGGGACGACTCCTGCAACATTGGGGCCCCCGCCGTCTCGCCATGATCGGTGGCCTCTGCCTGGGGAGCGGCTATCTCGTCGCCGGTCTATCGGGTGGTCACCAGTTCTGGGGCGTGTTGATCGGCGTAGGATTAATCGGCGGCGCCGGTATCGGCCTGGGCTATGTCGTTCCCATCGCCGTCGGAATGCGCTGGTTCCCCGACCATAAAGGCCTGATCACGGGCTTGGCCGTCGCCGGGTTTGGCTTTGGGGCGATGGCCTGGGTCAAACTCGCGGGCGAATGGGGGCAACTCCTCAGCACCTATGGCCTAGCGACCACCTTTATGCTCTACGGCACCGTCTTCGCGGCCTTGGTGCTAATCGGTAGCTACTGGATGCAGATGCCGCCCCCAGGCTGGAAGCCCGCAGGTTTTGTAGCGCCGCCTCAATTAGCCGGCAAAGGCGGCGAGGACTTCAACGCCAGCGAGATGTTACGCACGCCACAGTTTTACCTGATCTTCCTCACCTTTGCCGTGAGTGCCGGGGCCGGGTTGATGGCGATCGGTCTGATGAAGCTCTATCCGATGGAAGCCTTGCAAGCCCAAGGCTACAGCCTAGCCGAGGCCAGCGCCATCGCCGGAACCGCGATGGCCGTATTCTTCAGCCTCGCCAACGGCATCGGCCGCATCGTCTGGGGCCTGCTCAGCGACCGCTTAGGGCGCAAACACTCGGTCGTATTGATGGCCGCCAGCCAAGGCCTCATCTTGCTCTCCTTCAGCACGCTGGCGGGTCACGAATATCTGCTCTATCTGGGCGCGACCCTCATCGGCTTCAACTTTGGCGGCAACTTCGCCCTCTTCCCCGCACTCACCGCCGACGAATTCGGCAACAAGACGGTAGGCCAGAACTACCCCTATATCTTTCTCTCCTATGGCCTGGGCGGCATCGTCTTCCCGATCTTAGGCGGAATCCTCGGCGACCTAGGCAACTTCCCGCTCGCCTTCACGCTCTGCGGCATCGCCTGCCTGCTGGGTGCCTTGGCGAGTGCGCTCCTCTTCCCGCCGCATCGAGACGAGTCACACCAGCCCTTCAGCGTGCATGGGTTTTTACATCATGCCCATGTCTTTGATCACGAGACGGGCAAGTAATCTGAGCACACAGACCACCGCCATCCGCCGCATCTAAGGTCACGGTCAGCCCATAGGCATCGGCGAGTTGCCGCACGATGGCCAGCCCCAAACCCGAGCCACCCGCCGTGCGCGCCGTATCTAGGCGGTAAAATGGTCGGAAGACCGCGTCCAGTTCCGCCACAGGGATGCCTACGCCGCGATCACAAACACGGATAAGCGCGCCCGCCGGCACACGGCTTAGGATAACGGTTACTGCGCCCTCGCCACCATGGTGGAGCGCGTTGTCGATCAGGTTGGCCAGGATGCGTCGCAACGGTGCGGCAGCGACCTCAACGATGACCGCGTCTGCTGCATCCACCGTCACCCGCCCCGGTTCGGCACACGCCGCAATCGTCTCGCGCAATAACGCGGTCAGGTCACAGGCCGTGGCCGCCTCGGGTTGCAGGTCGCGCGCCAAGGCCAGCATGTCGCCGATCAGCCGATTCATCTGCGCCACTTCCGCCTCCATCTGCCGCACCCGTTCAGCATCGCCCGCCGGTAACAGCGACAAGGCCAAGCGCAAGCGCGTCAACGGCGTGCGCAGGTCGTGTGAGATACCCGCCAACAGGACGGTGCGATTCTCCAGCAGGGCCGCGACCTCGCCCGCCATACGGTTGAAGGCGCGGGTCAGATCGACCAACTCCTGCGCGCCCGTCTCAGGCAGGTGCACGGGTTGACCGCCTTGGCCGAGCACCCAGGCGGAGCGGGCCAAGGCGCGTAGGCGTGCCGCGAGTCGGCCGACCAGCCCGATTGCCAGACCCAACAGGATGATCGCGCTGATAACAAAGAACCCCACGACTAGCCATAGCGCATCGGGGGTGAGGCGTTCGTGCATAAAACCCACGCGCAAGGCGTGTGGCCCCATCTGGAGATCGACCCACGACCACGCCGGGTCCGTCCCTTGCCGCACGCGCACGGCGTGACCTAGACGGATGGATAAGGCCTGCTCCAAGGCCTCGGCGTAATAGCCGTGCGGCCCTAGCGTGGCGAGCGATCCCTGCGCAGGACGGATAATCAAGGCATGGCGGGCGAGCAATTCGGCCTCATAATCGGGACGCGTCTCGGGCGGCAGTTCGACCCAAGTCTGCGTCGCCAAGACCAGCCGCCCGGCCATATCATCGGCCGCCCGTTCGGTCATCGGCCTCAAGACCTGCGCCCAAGCCAGCCACACGGCAACGGCCTGAATGAGCAAGAATCCTGTCAACAACAGGGCTAGGCTACGCCCGACTAAGCCGCGTAGTTTCACGCGGCCCCCGTCGGCACGAAGAGATAGCCCTGCCCCCACACCGTGCGTAGAAAAACGGGGTGAACGGGGTCGGGCTCAATCTTGCCGCGTAGGCGTGAGACGCGGACATCGATCGAGCGGTCGAAGGCATCGCGCTCATAGCCCTTCAGCCAGTCCATGATCTGATCACGGCTCAAGACGCGATTAGGATGCGTGGCCAAGACCTCCAGCAAGGTAAATTCGGCGGCGGACAACGCCACCTCGTCGGCCCCTCTAAAGAGACGGCGGGTCACGGTCTCGAGGCGAAACGGTCCAAAACGAAGACCTTCCTCTAAAGCGGGGGCTGACACGGCGGGGGACACGGTGGTGACGGCCTGACCACGCCGTAACACGGCGCGGATACGCGCCAGCAATTCACGCGGTTCAAACGGTTTGGCGAGATAATCATCCGCCCCGACCTCCAGCCCGATGATGCGATCAAAGGCCTCGCCGCGCGCCGACAACATGATCACCGGCAACGCCGTCTCCGCCTTCAACCAGCGCGTCAAGGCAAGCCCATCCTCACCCGGCAACATCAGGTCCATGATGACCACATCGGCGCGACCGTCCTGCAACCACGCCCGCAACGCCACCCCATCGGCCACGGCATCGGCCTGCATCCCTTGCGCCGCCAGATATTCCGTCAACAGAGCGCGCAGTCCCGGGTCGTCATCCACCACCAAGACGCGCACCTCCCCATCGCCTCGCTTATCCTCGCGCTTCATTGCAATATCCTGTTACACATCGTTACCTCTTGGAAACCTGAGTGTTACACCCTGCGCCTATTCTGCAGATGTGGCAATTTGCTACGCAACCTTAAGGAGAACACCATGAACACCCTAAACCGTATTATGCTTGCAAGCCTGCTCTCTGCACCTGCGTTCGCAGAGGATATTTTAATACCCGTTGTTCCGGTCCCGGTCGAGGCTGTCGCACCAGCCGCGAGTCAGACGCAGATGCGTCGTGGTGCAGAGCTGATGACCGATAGCGAACGCACGGCACAGCGTGACCGTATGCGGAGCACGACGAGCACAGAAGAACGCTCTGCCGTGCGGCAAGAACAGCATACGACCATGCAGCAGCGTGCTAGCGAGCGCGGCGTCAGTATCCCTGACGCGCCAGCGGCTGGCGGTCAAGGCATGGGGAACCCCTATGGTCAGGGGCGTAACACCGGGACGGCCACGGGCGGCAGTCAAGGACGCGGCCAAGGTGGCGGTCAAGGCCAAGGTGCCATGGGCGGTGGTCAGGGCGGCGGTCAGGGCGGTGGTCAGGGCGGTGGTCAAGGACGCGGTGGGCGCGGACGCTAATCATCCTGCGCACAGGCGGGGGTTTGGACAGTAGAAAGGTTGAACATGAAATACTTTATATTCGCCTTATGGGCGTGGCTTCCAATCATGGCCATAGCGGCTGAGACGGATGCCACGCCGCCGTCCGACCCTGAGCAGATCAAACAGGAGATCCGCGACCGCTTGCGTCATGAACGCGAACTACGCGCCGAGATCCGTGATCGTCTGCTACGCCTGCCGGCGCACGAACGCGCGCTCATCTTGCAAGAGGTCAACCCCCAACGCGGCCCGCCGCCGGGGTTTGGCCCAAACACCGGCGCCGGTCCGGGCGGTTTTGGACGCGGCTACGAAGGACGCAACGCACGCTGATTTTTTGTTAAAATGCGCTAAAATAATTTCACGAACACCTCAAAAGGAGTATCACCATGAACACACTCACCCTCATTACCTTGGCTGCGGCCAGCACCCTCAGCGGCACCGCCTTGGCCGCCGATTTCATGACTGACGCCCAAGTCGTTTCAGCCACCCCTCTTTATGAACGCTTCAACGACCCCAAGCGCGAATGCTGGTTAGAGACCTCCACGCCGCAAGCCAGTGCCACACAGGGCGATCGTAGCCCGATGGGCGCTATCATCGGCGGTCTCGCTGGCGGCATCTTGGGCAACCAAGTCGGCAAGGGCGGCGGCAAAGACGCGGCCACGGCCATCGGCGCGATTACCGGGGCCATCGTCGGTGACCGTATGCAAAGCACCCCCGGCGCCGCGCAAACCGTCGAGCGTTGCCGCGTGACCGATAACTGGACGCAACGACTGACGGGCTATAGCGTCACCTATCGCTACAGCGGTCACGAATTCACCACCGTCACCGCCAACGACCCCGGTCGTTACCTACGCGTCAATGTGCAGGTAAACCCCGTCACCAACATGCGTTAACACGACGCGCCAACGAAAAAGCCCCTGTAAAAACAGGGGCTTTTTATCGCATAAACTGGTGGGCGGTACTGGGTTCGAACCAGTGGCTTCCACCGTGTGAAGGTGGCACTCTACCGCTGAGTTAACCGCCCGATAGAGTCGCGCATTCTACCTGCCCTTGCGCCGTTGGTCAAAGGTGATTGTTCACAACCAGACACGACATCCGGCCCGCACCTCGGGTAAAATGGGCGCACATAACAACACCCGCCAAACCTCTCATGATCCGCACCCGTTTCGCCCCCTCGCCCACCGGCTATCTGCACATCGGTGGCGCTCGCACAGCCTTGTTTTCGTGGGCCTATGCCCGTCATCACGGCGGCCTATTTGTCCTGCGCATCGAGGATACCGACCAAGAACGCTCAACGCTGGAATCCGAACGCGCCATCTTAGAAGGCATGAGTTGGCTCGGCTTGGATTGGGACGAAGGCCCGTTCTACCAGATGAAACGGCTCGATCGTTACAAAGCGGTTGCCGATCAACTCTTGGCCGATGGCAATGCCTATTGGTGCTACGCCAGCAAGGAGGAGATCGACCTGCTGCGTGAACAGCAACGCGCCCGCAACGAAAAGCCGCGTTACGATGGTCGCTGGCGGCCCGAGACAGGCAAGACCCTACCCACACCGCCCGCCGGCGTCACCCCGGTGTTGCGCTTCAAGACCCCGAGCGAGGGCGCGGTCACCTTCAACGACTTGGTCAAAGGCCCGATTACGGTCGCCAACAGCGAGCTAGATGATTTGGTGCTGGTGCGTGGCGATGGCATCCCGACCTATAACTTTGGCGTCGTCATCGACGATTGGGACATGGGAATCACCCATGTCATCCGCGGTGACGACCATGTCAACAACACACCACGCCAGATCCACCTCTATCAGGCCTTAGGCGCACCGTTGCCGGTGTTCGCCCATGTGCCGATGATCCTCGGTCACGATGGCGAGCGGCTATCCAAACGCCACGGCGCGGTCTCGGTCATGCAATATCTTGAGGACGGCTACCTGCCTGAGGCCCTGCTCAACTATCTGGCGCGCTTGGGCTGGGGCCACGGTGACGATGAAAAGTTCAGCATGGCGCAATTCATCGCCTGGTTCGACACCGCCCACATCAGCCACGCCCCGTCGCGTTTTAACCAAGAGAAACTCACTTGGCTGAACCAGCACTACCTCAAAGAGGCGGATAACGACCGCCTCGCCGGTCTGGTGCGCCCGCGCCTCACCGCCTTGGGCGTCCCGTGTGACCATGGTCCCGACCTGTCCGCCCTGATGGGCCTGCTAAAAGGGCGCGTCAGCACCATCAACGAACTCGCCGATGCCGCGCATATCTTCTTCGTGCAGATCGAACCGGCCGCCGCAGAATTACAAGCCAAACTCGATGCAACAGGACTCGCCGCCATCAAGTCACTCGGCGACGATCTCGCTACCTGCGCCTGGACGGCCGAGGCCATCAACGACACACTCAAGGCCTGCGCCAAGACTCACGGTATCAAGCTAGGCGCTATCGGTGTCCCCCTGCGACTCATGCTGTTTGGTACCGCGCAAACGCCCTCGCTCGACGCCACCCTACTCCTGCTCGGTCGCGACGAGACCCTGCGTCGCCTAGCCGCCTTGCCGCACGCCACCGCGATCCTCAACGCGTAATCCCTATGCCCAAACTCATCGCCTCGCTCACCAGCCCCTTTGCCCGCAAGGTCCGCATCGTTGCGACCGAAAAGCACATCGAATTTGAACTCGTCATCGACCCACCGGCCGCGCCCGACACCCATGTGCCCGAGTTCAACCCGCTCGGCAAGGTGCCGGTCTGGGTCATGGACGATGGCCACAGCCTATTCGATTCACGCGTCATCTGCGAACACCTCGACAACATCAGCCCCGCTCACCCGCTCATCCCACGCGAACACCGTCCCCGCATCGCGGTCAAACGCTGGGAGGCCTTGGCCGATGGCATCAACGATGCCGCCGCGCTCATCTTCATGGAACGCAAGCGTCCCGCCGCACAGCAAAGTCCCGAATGGATCGCCCGCCAGTTCGGCAAGATCCAACGCGGCCTCGCCGCCATGGCCACCGACCTCGGCCCCCGCGACTGGTGTTGCGAACACAACTACACCTTGGCCGACATCGCCGTCGGCTGCGCCTTAGGCTATCTCGACCTACGCTTCAGCGGTGAGATCGACTGGCGTCGCAACCACCCCACCCTGTCCGAACTCTACGACCGTCTGATGCAGCTGCCCAGCTTCAAGGACAGCGCTCCCTAGCCCTCTGCCTAACACACAGCTCTGTTATAGTTTTTGATCACGAACCCATAAAAAGTAGTGTTTTTTAGTATCCGTGACCGTTTTTGCGCATAATGCGCACATGAGCAAAGACATGGACGACACGATTGGCGGTGCTTGGCTAGCGGCTTTCTACGGTTTGGAACCTGTAATGCCGCTGTCGGTGGTCAGCCGCATCGGAGGGCGCCGCGCTACGCAGGTCGCTGAAGGCATTACGACTGAAACCTATGTCGAGGCCATGCGTCCTGCGGGCAACTTGCGCGGGCACCTGACCTTCCATCTAAAACACGAGGTACCGCACCTAGAGTTACTCTCTCGTCTGTTCGAGCGTATCAATGCGCAAGAGCTGGCCGATTGGGTAAACACCGAACCCACAGGGCAGTACGCCCGACGAGCAGGCTTCCTCTACGAATTCCTCACCGGCAAGCCACTCGCCATCGAGGCTGAAATCAAGGGGCCCTACATCGACGCGATCGACGCATACACGCTCGTCGCTGCCTCCAAAGGACAGGAATCCCCCAACCGGCGATGGCGTGTGCGAGACAACCTGCCGGGGCCGCGTGCATTTTGCCCGATGATACGCAAGACCCCGGCCGTCTTGCAGGCCATGAATATGGATATCCCGTCCCTCATTAACGATCTGGCGGTCGAGTTTGGCGAAGATGTACTGATGCGCTCGGCCGTATGGATGACGCTGCGGGAGAGCAAATCTAGCTTTGCGATCGAAGGTGAGGCGGGTCAATCCGATCGCATTCAACGCTTTGCCGATGTATTGGCCCGCCGAACTGGCCAAGGGGCGTGGCCACTAGATCAAGCATCGCTGGCCGAGTTACAGTCGGAGATCCTAGGCAAACGCACGACGCTGCAACACTTCGGCATCCGCCAATCGCCCGTGTTTGTCGGTGAGGTAGTGCGTTACCAGGAAAGTGTCCACTACATAGCGCCACCGGCCGAGGAGATGGCCGATATGCTCGATGGCCTCAAAACCTTCCTTGAGCGCACCCAAGGCCAGTCGCCGGTCATGCGCAGCGCCGTAGCGGCCTTCGGCTTCGTCTACATCCACCCCTTGGCTGACGGAAACGGCCGCGTACATCGCTTCCTGATCAACGATATCTTGCGGCGGGACGGGGCGGTCAAGGGGCCGATGATCTTGCCCGTTTCATCGCTCATCACCAGCGATCAGGCCGAACGGCAGGCCTACGACCAGACCCTAGACCGAATATCGCGGCCGCTGATGCGCTCGCTGTTCGGGCTCTATGCGTTTGCCCCCACGCCAACCACTTATCCCGACGGCGTCCGCTCGAATTTCGTCTTCCGTGGCGCAGAGGCGGCCCGACCCGCGTGGCGGATGCTAGACCTTACTGACCATGTAAACTACCTTGCGCATATCCTCGAACGCACCATCCGCGAGGACATGCGCGCAGAGTCCCGATACCTGCGCAACCACACCCTAGCCAGGATGGCGATCAAGGAAATCATCGAGATGCCCGACATACAGATCGACCGGGTGATTCGCTCTGCACAGGTCAACCAAGGGAAACTCTCCCATGTGCTGGCCAAGGAGATCCCCGCACTCCAAGAGACGGGCCTCTGGGACGCCATTCACCACGCCATCGCGAACGCCTTTCAAAGCTAGCAGATCACCCCGCCGCCCAGACACACCTCGCCGTCGTAGAGCACCACCGATTGACCGGGGGTGACGGCCCATTGCGGCGCGTCAAAATACAGGGCCACGGTGTTGTCGTCGCAGTGCGTCACCTGACACGGCGCATCAACTTGGCGATAGCGTGTCTTGGCGGTGTAATGGCGGCCCACCTCGGGGGCGGCGCCTATCCAATTCAACGCGCTGGCCGTGAGCGTGCGGTTGAGCAATAAGGGGTGCTCGTGGCCTTGCACCACGATCAGCGCGTTCTCCGCCATCACCTTGCCGGCCACGAACCACGGCACACCCTCGGCCGCGCCCTTGACCCCGCCGATACCGAGACCTTGGCGTTGCCCCAGCGTGTAATACGACAGCCCCTCGTGACGGCCGACCACGCGCCCTTCCGGCGTCCGCATCGCCCCCGGTGTGACGGGCAGATAGCGTTTTAAAAAGTCGCGGAAGTCGCGTTCGCCGATAAAACAGATGCCGGTCGAATCCTTTTTATGGGCCACCGGCAGGGCGATCTCGCGGGCGAGGGCGCGCACCTCAGGCTTAGTCATGGCGCCGAGCGGAAACAAGGCCGGCGCGATCTGTGCTTGGGTCAGGCGATAGAGAAAATAACTCTGATCCTTATTCGCATCGACCGCCTTCCGCAACTGTCGCTGCGGCATCTCGCCCGTCAACTGCGCGTAATGTCCGGTGGCGATGTGATCGGCGCCGAGGTCGATGGCATGATCCAAAAAGGCCTTGAACTTGATCTCGGCGTTGCACAAGACATCCGGGTTAGGGGTGCGTCCGGCGTGATATTCGGCCAAAAAATAGGCGAACACGCGCTCTTTATATTCGGCCGCAAAGTTGACCAGATCGACCTCGATATCGAGCGCATCGCCGATCGCTAAGACATCGAGAAAATCCTGCCGCGTCGGACAATTAGGGTCGTCATCATCGCCCTCCCAATTCTTCATGAAGATGCCGGTCACCGTGTGGCCCTGCTGCTTCAATAGGTACGCCGTGACCGCAGAATCGACCCCGCCCGATAGCCCGACGACGATGCGTGCCATGGCCCTAATACTCCGTCAGCAGATCGAGCGGGAAACGCCGCCCGGCCAAGTAATCATCAATACAACGCAACACAAACGGACTGCGATGCCGCGCCTGACTGGCGTTGATCTCATCCCGCGTCAGCCACACCGCACGCACGATACCCGCGTCCAGCGGCGCGGTCGGGTCATAACCGCCGACCACGCCAGTAAAGGCAAAACGCAGATAGGTCAGATCCTTAGTCGGGTGCGGCCACTTATAGATGCCGAGCAAGGCGGTCGGGTCAAAATGATGCGCCGTCTCCTCAAAGACCTCGCGCCGCACCGCGTCCAACAAAGACTCACCGGGTTCCAAATGCCCCGCCGGTTGGTTATAACGCAGGCCATCCTCGGTCTCCTCCTCCACCAGAAGGAAACGCCCGTCGTCCTCAATCACGGCGGCGACGACCACATGGGGTTTCCAGATTGCGCTCATCGTTGCGCTCACAGCGGCTTCCCCCACAGGTCATAGTCATCTGAGCGCGTCACCTTGACCTTGACGAAGTCGCCCGCTTTTAGGCCGCGACCTTGGGCGATGTGGACGACGCCGTCGATCTCGGGCGCGTCGGCGTAGCTGCGCGCTGTGGCGCGGCCGCCGCTCACCGTGTCGACCAACACCGTCATCTCAGAACCGATGCGGTTACGCAACTTAGCCGCGCTAATGTCGGCCTGATGATGCATGAAACGCGCTAAGCGGTCTTGTTGAACCTCAGGGTCTACCGGATCGGGCAAGGCGTTGGCCGCCGCGCCCTCGACCGGCGAATAGGCGAAGGCGCCGACGCGGTCGAGCTGCGCCTCGGTGAGGAAATCAAGCAATTCATCAAACTCCGCCTCGGTTTCGCCCGGAAAGCCGACGATGAAGGTGCTGCGAATCACCAACTCGGGACAGATCTCACGCCATTTTCGGATGCGGCGCAGCGTGCCGTCGATGTCGCCGGGGCGTTTCATCGCCTTCAGGATGCGCGGGCTGGCATGCTGAAACGGCACATCGAGATACGGCAAGATACGACCCTCGGCCATCAAGGGGATGACCGCGTCGACGCTGGGATACGGATAGACATAATGCAGGCGCACCCAGATGCCGAGTTTGGCGAGTTCAGCAGCCAGATCGACCATGCGCGTCTTGACCGGCCGGCCATTGTAAAAACCGGGGCGATATTTGACATCGACGCCGTAGGCCGAGGTGTCTTGTGAGATCACCAGCAACTCCTTCACCCCGGCCTTAGCCAGCGCCTCGGCCTCGTGCAAGACCTCGCCGACCGGGCGCGAGACCAGATCGCCACGCAACGACGGGATGATGCAGAACGAGCAGCGATGGTTACAGCCTTCGGAGATCTTCAGCCACGCATAATGCCGTGGCGAGAGCTTTAGGCCGCCGGGCGGGATGAGGTCAACAAACGGCTCGTGCGGACGCGGCAGTTCCGCATGGACCGCGGCCATCACCTCGTCCAGCGCATGCGGACCGGTGACCGCCAAGACGCTCGGATGCGCGTTACGGATGAGATCTGCGCGCGCGCCCAAACACCCGGTAACGATGACGCGGCCATTCTCGGTCAAGGCCTCGCCGATCGCGTCCAGCGACTCCTGCACCGCGCTGTCGATAAAGCCGCAGGTGTTGACCACTACCAGATCGGCCCCTTGATAATCGGGCACCAAGGTATAGCCCTCGGCACGCAACTGGGTCAAGATGCGCTCGGCATCGACCGTGGCCTTGGGACAGCCCAGAGAAACCATCCCCACACTTCGTGATTTAGACATACGCACCTACACAAACAAAGAGCACGCATTATAAAACAGCGTGCGCAGACACAGCAGCCCCATTACACTGCACCCCCACTCACCTTTCTACGGAGTCGCCATGCAACTACCTCGCCTATTTACCGCAGCCGCCACTGCCTTAAGT
>QYQG01000079.1 GCA_007280375.1 Betaproteobacteria bacterium | reverse complement strand
CGTGCCGCCATCGGCTTGCAGGACATCGCAATCGACATGAATCGTGCGCTCGCCGAGTTTGCTTAGATCGACGGCTGCCCGCAACGACCGACCGATCAGGCGTTGGATCTCCTGCGTGCGTCCCGATTGCTTGCCGCGTGCAGCCTCGCGGTCGCCCCGGGTGTGCGTCGCGCGTGGCAACATGCCATATTCCGCCGTCACCCAACCGCCACCCGAGCCGCGTACATGCGGCGGCACCTTTTCGAGCACGCTGGCCGTACACAACACCCGGGTGTCGCCGCACTCGATCAACACCGCGCCCTCGGCGTGTTTGGTGTAGTTACGGGTGATGCGCACGCTGCGCAACTGGTCCAGCGCGCGGCCTGAGGGGCGAATAAGGTCGGTCATAGCGATCCTAACGAAGGATAAAGGCGCTATTTTACCCCCGCCAAGGCGCGAAACCATGCTCGACACCTCGTTTATCACAGCAAATCAGCTCTCGCCTCTATCCGTCATTCCCGCGCAGGCGGGAATCCAGCAGACACGATGAACTAGATTACCGCCTGCGCGGGAATGACGACGATGGATGAGCGCACTAAATTCCCGCCTGCGCTATCATCGCGTCCTTTGACGCCTTACCAAACGACGATATGTCCGCCATCCACAGCATGACCGGCTATGCCAGCCTCAGCGCCGACCTCGACAGCGGGCACCTGAGCCTAGATCTGCGCGCCGTCAACTCGCGCTTTCTAGAGTTCAACTTCCGTATGCCAGACGACCTGCGCGGCCTCGAAGCGGTCCTGCGTGAACGCATCAGCGCCTGCGTCGCGCGTGGCAAACTCGAATGCCGCATCAATTTTCAGCCACGCACGCGGGCTGCTCAAACGACACTCGACCAGGCCGCCCTCCTGCAACTGGTGCAACTGACCGCACAGGCTCAGGCCGTCGCCCCCACCGCATCCCCCCTCACGCTCGGCGAGATGCTGCGTTGGCCGGGCATCCTCAGCGAGACCGCCCTCGACCTCGAGGTCATACAACAGGCCATTCTGGAACGGCTAGCCCCCCTACTCGCCGACTTCAACGCCAGCCGTGCGCGCGAGGGTGAAAAACTCGCCGCCGTCTTGCGCGAGCGCAGCGTCGCCATCCGCGCCTACGCCACGCAACTGCGACCGCGCGTCCCCGAGATCGTCGCGGCCTACCGCGAAAAACTGCAACAACGGCTCAGCGAGATGACCCACGCGTTCGATAGCGACCGCGTCCTGCAAGAGGTCGCCCTCTACGCGCAAAAGGTCGATGTCGACGAAGAGCTCGACCGCCTGCTCGCCCACTTGAGCGAGATCGAACGCACCCTCAGTCGCGGCGGCCCAGCCGGAAAACGCCTCGATTTTTTGATGCAAGAACTCGGCCGCGAGGCCAACACCCTAGGCTCCAAGGCCGGCGCACTCGACATCGCCCACACCGCTGTCGAGCTTAAAGTACTCATCGAACAGATGCGCGAACAGATCCAAAACATTGAATAGAAAGTCCCCCATGTCAGGCAACCTCTTTATCGTCGCCGCCCCTTCGGGCGCCGGAAAATCCAGTTTAGTGAAGGCCTTGCTGGCCCAAGACCCGCACATCCACCTGTCGATCTCGCACACCACACGCGCGCCGCGCCCCGGCGAGGCGAACGGCCGCGAATATCACTTCGTCAGCCGCGAGGTCTTCACGGCGATGCAGTCACGCGGTGAATTTCTCGAAAGTGCCGAGGTCTATGGCAACTTTTACGGGACCAGCCTCGCCGGCATCGCGACACAACGCGCCGCTGGCCACGACATCCTGCTCGAGATCGACTGGCAAGGTGCCGCACGGGTCAAGGCCTTGATCGTTGATGCCGTCGGTATCTTCATCCTGCCGCCCTCCTTGGCCGCCCTCAAAAGCCGTCTCGAAGGGCGCGGCCAAGATAGCGTCGAGATCATCCAAGGACGGCTGGCCGCCGCGCAGGACGATATCGCCCACGCCGAGGGCTTCGATTTTGTCATCATCAACGACCAGTTCGAGACCGCCGTAGACGACCTTACCGCACTATGCCGTAGCCAACGCCTCTATCAACGCGCCGAAACGCACACCTTAATCGCCGCTTTACTGGCAAGTTAAGGTAAAATCGCCCCTCATTCATAAAGGAAACCCCATGGCTCGCATAACCGTTGACGATTGCATCGCCAAGATCCCTAACCGTTTCGAGATGACCCTGACCGCCAGTTGGCGCGCCCGTCGTATCTCCACCGGCCACGAGCCGCGTGTTGAGGCCAACCGCGACAAGCCCGCCGTCATCGCCCTGCGCGAGATCGCGGAAGGCAAGACGGGCATCGAAGAACTGCGTCGCGTTCAGTCCTAAACCTAAGTCGGCGGCTACGGTAGACGCGCCCTAGCATGACGCCCTTGCCTGACACCCCCGACTACCTCAAGACTGAGGACGCGCACCTTTTTCAACGCGCCTACGCCTACAGTGCCGCCGCCCATACGGGGCAGGTGCGCGCCGACGGTACCGAATACATCACCCATCCACTCGCCGTAGCCCAAATCTTGGCTACCTGGCACATGGACGCACAGACCTTGGTCGCCGCCCTGCTGCACGATGTGGTCGAAGATACGGATATTTCCCACGCCGACATCGCCGAACACTTTGGCGAGGCTATCGCCAGCTTAGTCGATGGCGTCACCAAACTCGACCAAATCCACTTTGAAAGCAAGGCCGAGGCGCAAGCGGAAAACTTCCGCAAGATGTTGCTCGCCATGTCGCGCGATGTGCGCGTCATCCTCATCAAGCTCGCCGACCGCTGTCACAACATGCGCACCTTGGGGGCGATGGCCGAGGACAAACGGCAACGCATCGCGCAAGAAACGATCGACATCTACGCCCCGATCGCCAACCGGCTCGGCCTCAACCAGCTCTACCAAGAGCTTGAAAACACGGCCTTTCGCAACCTCCATCCGACGCGCTACAAGGTCTTAGAAAAGGCCCTCCTAGAGGCGCGCATCGATCAAGCCACCGTCTTAGAAAAGATCCGCACCGACATCCAAGACGGCCTCACCCAGGTCGGCCTAAGCACCGAGGTCACCCGGCGCGAGAAACACCTCGCCAGCATCCATCGCAAGATGCAGACCAAACACCTCACCTTCGCCGAGGTGTACGACATCTACGGTTTTCGCGTCATCACCGACACCTCACTCGCCTGCTATACCGCGCTCGGCGTCTTACACAGCCTCTACAAACCCATCCCCGGCAAGTTCAAAGACTACATCGCCATCGGCAAGGCCAATGGCTACCAATCGCTACACACCACCGTCTTCGGCCCCTTCGGTGCGCCCATCGAGGTGCAGATCCGCAGTCGCGAGATGCACCGCATCGCCGAGTCGGGCGTCGCCTCGCACTGGATGTACAAATCGGCCGAGGGCGAACTCTCCCGCGCCCAACAGCAAACCCACAAATGGCTGCAAGGCCTGCTCGACATCCAAGCCGACAGCCGCGACTCCAGCGATTTTCTCGAACACATCAAGGTCGATCTCTTTCCGGATGCCGTCTATGTCTTCACCCCCAAAGGTAAGATCATGTCCCTGCCCCGGGGCGCGACCGTCATCGACTTTGCCTACGCCGTGCACACCACCATCGGCAACCATTGCCAATCGGCACGCATCAATGGCAATCTTGCGCCCCTCTCCACCCCCTTAAGCAACGGCGACCGGGTCGAGATCATCACCGACGCACAGGCCCTTCCCAACCCTGCGTGGGCGCATTTCGCCTACACCGGCAAGGCCCGTGCGCAGATTCGCAGCGCACTCAAACACGCCAATCAACAAGACTCCGAGGCCTTGGGCGGTCTCTTATTAGGCCAAGCCTTCCGCGCCTTTAGCGCTGACCCAAACGAACTTACCGATAAACAATGGAAAAAATACACCCGCGACACAGGGCGTACACGCGTTGAAACTCTCATCGACATCGGCCTAGGAAAACAACTGGGCGTTGTCGTGGCACGCCAGTTACTCGCCCGTGTCGAAGGCCCGTCCGGGCGTTATATCCATACATCAGGCCCGCTCTTGATTCGTGGCAGCGAAGGCATCGCCGTACGCATGGGCCATTGTTGTGACCCCATCCCCGGCGACCACATCATCGGCCAGATCAAAAAAGGCCAAGGCCTCATCATCCACACCCACGAATGCCCACAGGTAAAACACTACCGCGAAGCCCCCGACAAATGGATCGATGTCGAATGGGCGGCTGAACTTGACCGCATCTTCCGCGTCACCATCCGCGTCATCGCCCTCAATCAGCGCGGCGTCTTGGCCAGCGTAGCCAGCGTGATCGCGGCAGAAGGCTCCAATATCGACGATGTTCACATAGTCGAAGACACAGGTGGCGCGCACACCCAGATCATCTTCACCGTCCAAGTCCAAAACCGCGCCCACCTCTCGCGCCTGATGCGTGCCATGCGCGCCCTGCCCGAGGTCTCCCGCATCCATCACCTACGCAATGCCGATCACGCCCATCCCGCACCTCACCCCAGTAAAGAACCCTAACCATGCCCCAACGCCAGATCATCGTCACCGCCAACGCCCCCGCTGCCATCGGCACCTACTCGCAAGCCGTGCGCGTCGATCAAACCGTCTATCTCTCCGGCCAGATCGGCCTAGACCCCGCCAGCATGCAGATGGTTGAAGGCATCGAGGCGCAGATCCACCGCGTCTTCGCCAACCTGCACGCGGTCACGGTGGCCGCCGGCGGCGACCTAAACGACATCGTCAAACTCAATGTCTTCCTCACCGACCTCGGCCACTTCGCCAAGGTCAACGAGATCATGGCGCAATACTTCCAGCAGCCCTACCCCGCCCGCGCCGCCGTTGGCGTTGCCAGTTTGCCCCGTGGCGCGTTGGTCGAGGCCGATGGCGTGATGGTCTTAGGGTGTAACGCCTAGGCACCTCCGCGTGAAAGACGACCTCCATCGTCAACTCGGCCTCTCTAGGGCCGAAGAACTGCTTTTACACCTCCCCTTGCGCTATGAGGACGAGACGCGGCTCACCCCTTTTGCGCGCCTGCACAGCGGCCTAACCGCGCAGACGGAAGGACGCATCACCCACGCCGAGACACAACGCGGCGGCAGTCTTCTCTTCGACCTTGAGGACGAGGCTGGCAACAGCCTACGCATCCGCCTCCTGCATACGCGCCCCAACCAACGCAACGCCCTCAGCCTCGGCGCCCGCGTGCGCGTCTTTGGCGAGGCGCGTCCGGGTCTGTATGGGCTGGAGATGGTGCATCCGCGCTACCGTATCTGCACCGCCGCCACTCGTCTGCCGACCACGCTAACACCGGTTTACCCCAGCGTCGCCGCCGTGCCGCAATACAAACTGCGCCTAGCCATCGATGCACTGCTCGCCGAGGTTGATCTCAGCGACACCGTTCCCGAGGCCTTGCGCCCTAATCTGCCCGAGTTCGCTGCCAGTCTGCGTTTTCTGCACCATCCCCCGCCCAACGCCGATACCGCCCTTTTAGAGGCGCGGCTAGGCCCCGCGTGGGCGCGTCTCAAGCTCGATGAACTCTTAGCGCAACAACTCTCGCTCCGCCTATCGGCCCAACAACGCGATCACTTACAAGCGCCGATACTGATCGACGCCGATGGCCTTGCCGAACGCCTCACGCGCGAGTTCCCCTTCAGCCTCACCGCCGCGCAAGCGCGTTGCATAGACGAGATCCGCCACGACCTCGCCCAAGACCACCCCATGCACCGCCTCTTGCAAGGTGATGTCGGCAGCGGCAAGACCTGCGTCGCCGCCGCCGTCAGCGCGATCGCGGTGGGTAGCGGCGCTCAAGTCGCCGTCATGGCCCCGACCGAATTACTCGCCGAGCAACTCGCGCAAAAATTCATCCACTGGTTCACACCGCTGGGCATCCCCGTCGCAACGCTCACCGCCGCCGTCAAAGGTCGCGCCCGCACGGCGCAACTCGCCGCCCTCCGTGAGGGCACGGCGCGCATCGCCGTCGGCACCCACGCCTTGTTTCAAGACGAGGTGATATTTCAAAACCTACAACTGGTCATCGTCGACGAACAACACCGCTTCGGGGTCGAACAACGCCTCGCCCTGCGCCAAAAGGGCGCGTTTGATCACACCCCGCACCTCTTGATGATGTCCGCCACGCCCATCCCGCGCAGCCTAGCGATGAGCTATTTCGCTGACCTCGCCGTCTCCAGTATCGACACCCTGCCACCGGGTCGCACGGCCATCGACACCCGCGTCATGTCGAGCGCAAAACGCGACGAGATCATCCTGCGCCTGCGCGCATTTTGTCGTGGCGATGCACACACAGGCGGACAAGCCTACTGGGTCTGCCCCCTGATCGAAGAATCCGAAAAACTCGACCTCAAGGCCGCCATCGACGCCCACGCCGAGATCAGCGCGGCCCTACCCGAAATCGAAGTCGGCCTCGCCCATGGCCGCATGAAGGCAACAGAAAAAGCCGCCGTCATGGCCGCATTTAAGGCCGGCGAGATCGACATCCTCGTCGCCACCACCGTCATCGAGGTCGGCGTCGATGTGCCCAACGCCAGCCTCATGGTCATCGAACACGCCGAGCGCATGGGCCTCGCGCAACTACACCAATTGCGTGGCCGCGTCGGTCGCGGTGCGCGCGCCTCGACCTGCGTCTTACTCTACAGCCAGCCCTTGGGGGCCATCGCCAGAGAACGGCTCAACATCATCAAGAACAGCCAAGACGGCTTCGAGATCGCCCGCCACGACCTGCGCCTGCGCGGCCCCGGCGAACGCCTAGGCGCCAAACAATCCGGCGCACACCTGCTGCGTTTTGCCGACATCGAGGCCGATAGCGGGCTCTTACAACAGGCCAGCGACATCGCCACCGTCATGCTCGACACACAGCCCGACGCGGTTGAACGCCACCTCGCGCGTTGGCTTTCCGGCGGCGTGGAACGACTGAATGCCTGACAGCGTTACCACTGCAGCGTAGGAGCCAGCTTGCTGGCGAATGGGATATCAAATGGGACACGGTCAAATGGGACACGGCACTATTCGCGGGCAAGCCCGCTTCTACGGGGCGATCAACAACTGTTTCTAGGTTTATTCGTCATTCCCGCGCAGGCGAGAATCCAGACACCTCCGTTCCCGCTCACGCGGTAATGACGATAATTCAATGGGTTATCGTCATTACAAATTCACTCTGAATGCCTGACGCGCCCAGTCGCCTTCGCGTAAAATCCGCCCATGCGCTGGCATCCACATCTCGAGGCATCCACCCCGTATCACCCTTGGCTGACCACGCCCGGTTCGTTGACGGCACGCTTGCGTCAGCACTGCCCCCAATTCAATGTCGAACGCCTACGCCAAGGCCATGCCCGACCGTTTAACGACGAAGGGGCCGTCATCGGCTTGCCGCGTCCTGCCTACGCCTTGGTGCGCGAGGTCGTCCTGCGTTGCGGCGAACGACCCTTGGTGTTCGCCCACAGCATCACCCCGCTGAACGCCCTTGATGGCGCGTGGCGCGAGATCGTCGGCCTTGGTAATCGACCGCTAGGCGACGCGCTGTTCTCCAACCCACGCATCCAACGCCAAGCCCTTGCCTTTGCCCGCATCGACGCCCGTCATCCACTGTATCGTGCGGCGGCCAAGCATCTTGAGATCGCCCCGCAAACCGTGTGGGCGCGCCGTTCGTTGTTTTTATTACACAATGCACCGCTCCTCGTCAGCGAAGTCTTTCTACCGGGGTTAATCGCCCCATGACCCTGCGTGCCCGTCTCCTCCTTTATGCCCGCCTGACGCGGCTTAACAAACCCATCGGCATCCTGCTCTTAGCGTGGCCGACGCTGTGGGGTCTATGGTTCGCCGCTGACGGTGTGCCGCCGCTCAGCCTCCTCGTCACCTTTGTCGTCGGCGTGATCTTAATGCGCTCCGCCGGATGCGCCATCAACGATTATGCCGATCGTCACTTTGACGGCCATGTGGAACGCACCCGCAACCGCCCCTTAGCCACGGGCGAGATCAAGCCACAGGAAGCCGTCATCGTCGCCCTCGTCTTGACGCTCTTAGCCTTGTTGCTCATCGTCCCCATACTCACCCCGCTCTTGGCCGGATTGGCCATCCTTGCCGCCTTCCTCGCCGCCAGCTACCCGTTCACCAAACGCTTCCTCGCCATCCCACAGGCCTATTTAGGCATCGCCTTCGGCTTTGGCATCCCCATGGCCTACGCCGCCATCCAAGGCACGGTCCCCGCCGAGGCGTGGCTCTTGTTGCTCGCCAATATGTTCTGGAGCATCGCCTACGACACCGAATACGCCATGGTCGATCGTGCCGACGATCTTAAGATCGGCATCCGCACCGCCGCCATCACCTTGGGTCGTTTCGATGTCGCCGCCATCATGTGCTGCTACGCGGCCACCTTAGGGCTATTGGCCTGGGTCGGCCGCGACCTGGGTACCGCCTACTTTGCAGGCTTAACCATCGCCGCCGGCATTGCCGTCTATCACTACACCTTAATCCGCCAGCGCGACCCCGCCCGCTGTTTCAAGGCCTTTTTGCACAACACCTGGTTCGGCGCGGCGGTGTTTGTGGGCTTGGTGAGCCTCGATTTAGGCATGGCGGGCGCATGATACGACGGCCTCGCTAAGCCTCGCCGCCGCCTTTTTTCATAACCTTACCCTCCTCGGCGCGTTTGCGGCGCACCTCTTTAGGGTCGGCGATGAGGGGGCGGTAGATCTCGACGCGATCGTGATCGCGCACCACGGCATCGAGCTTGGCCAGTTTGTTCCAGATGCCGACCTTGTTCGCCCCGCTTAAATCGATCTCGGGATAATCGCGCAGAAAACCTGATCGTTCGATGGCATCGAAGACGGTCGCGCCATCCGGCAGCTCCACCTGGGTGACGGCCTGTTGCAAGGGCTGCGGATAAACAACTTCAACGGTATTCATACACTATCCATTAAAAATCAGCGTTCACCATAGACCTGCTCGGCGCGCTGGATAAAAGAATCGACCAAGGAACCGGCGATGTAACCAAAGACCGGCCCCAGCAGTGTGTCAAAGGCCGCATTGGCGAAGGTATAGTGCAAGCGAAACTCGATCTTACACGCCGCATCGCCCAAGGGGTGAAACAGCCAGCCGCCTTCCATGCGCCGGAACGGCCCGCTCTTGAGCTGAATCTGCATCTCCTCTGGCGCACGCTTGCTGTTGCGCGTGGTAAAGCTCTGCCGCAGGTGGTAATAATCGATGTGCAAGGTGGCCTCGGTCACGCCCGCGTCGCGCTCATGCAGCTCGGTGCGCCCGCACCACGGCAGAAACTGCGGATAGTCCTCGACGCGATCAACGAGGACAAACATCTCGGCGGGCGTGTAGGGCACTAGCACTGTTTTAATAACATCGGACATCGTGGCTATATCTAAACACCAAAGAACCGCTAAAATACACCACTCAACCCAACTACGCCACGCCTCGTCCTGTAAACCCCATGAGCATTGCTGAAAATAAAAAGGCCTTCCACGACTATTTCATCGAAGATCGCGTCGAGGCGGGCGTGATGTTTGAAGGTTGGGAGGTCAAGGCCATCCGCGCCGGGCGGGCACAGATCAAAGAAGCCTATGTCGTCATCCGTGGGGAGAGCTTATGGCTGATCGGCTGTCACATCTCGCCCCTGCCCGCCGCCTCCACCCATATCACCCCCGACCCGACGCGTAGCCGTAAGTTGTTGCTGCACGCGGCCGAGATCAAAAAGTTCATCATCCAGGTCGAACGCGCTGGCTACACCTTGGTGCCACTCAACCTGCACTACCAACGCGGCCGCATCAAACTGGAGGTCGGCCTCGCCAAAGGCAAGAAACAACACGACAAACGCGCCAGCGAAAAAGAGCGCGAATGGGATCGAGAAAAGCAACGCCTGATGCGTAAGGATGTGCGATGACCGTAATGGCGTTTACGGCGTCATTCCCGCGCAGGCGGGAATCCAGTTTCGTCACCCTAATTAGATTGTCAAACAGCGAACGCGGCCTTGATCAATGCACTGGATTCCCGATTACCCCCCTCGGGAATGACGATAAATCAATGGTGTTTAACGCCCCATGCCCCTACCTAACCTAACTGGCTACGCCGCCCTCATCGACGCTCGCTCGCCGAGCGAATACGCTGAGGACCACATCCCCGGCGCGATCAACCTGCCGGTGTTAAACGATGCCGAACGCGCTGAGGTCGGCACGATCTACACCCAAGTCTCCGCCTTTCAAGCCAAAAAGATCGGTGCAGCCTTGGTTTCCCGCAACATCGCCAGCCATCTCGAACACTATTTCAACGATAAGGCACGCGCATTCACCCCCCTCGTTTATTGCTGGCGCGGCGGCAACCGTAGTGGCGCGATGACCACCATCCTGCGCGCCGTCGGCTGGGGCGCCGTGCAACTCGAAGGCGGTTACAAGGCCTTCCGCCGTCAAGTCTTAGACGACCTCGTGCACCTCCCCGCCCGTTTTGACCTCCGCATCATCGGCGGCCCCACCGGCGTGGGCAAAAGCCTGCTGTTACGCGCCCTCGCGGAGGAAGGCGCGCAGGTGCTTGACCTCGAAGACCTCGCCGCACATAAAGGCTCGGTCTTGGGTCCCTACCCTGACCGCCCGCAACCCTCGCAAAAGTTTTTTGAGACCTTGATCTGGTCAGCCTTGTCCGGCTTCGACCCCAGCCGCCCGGTGTTTGTCGAGGCCGAGAGTAAACGCGTCGGCCGCGTCCATGTGCCCGATGCCCTGATCGCCGCGATGCGCGCCGCACCCATCATCCGCCTAGAGGCTACGCTGGCCGTGCGTGTCGCCTTGCTCAAAGCAGATTACGCCTACTACCTCGCCGACCCTGATGACCTCTGTCGCCAACTCGATTGCCTAACCGCCCTGCGTGGTCACGAGACGGTCGAACACTGGAAGACCCTAGCGCGTGACGGCGCGTGGGATGTCTTGGTTAACAATCTGCTCGAAGCGCATTACGACCCGCTCTACGCCCGCTCACTCGGTCAAAACTACACCGCCGAGACAACGACCGTCTTGCAACTAGATAGCCCGACCGCCGAGGCGTTCAGTGCCTTGGCGCGGCAAATAGCGCAGAGATAAGGCACACCGCCTCGGCCGCGATGCCCTCTTCGCGGCCGGCAAAACCTAATCGTTCCGTGGTCGTGGCCTTGACATTCACCGCGCTCAGCGCGATGCCGATGTCCGCCGCGATATTCGCCTGCATGGCGGGGATGTGCGGCGCCATCTTGGGCGCTTGAGCGATGATCGTCGCGTCCACATTGCCGACTTGCCAACCGTTTTGCGCCAATAAGGCGGCCACATGGCGTAGCAATAGACGGCTATCGATCCCCTTGTAACGCGCATCGCTATCGGGAAAATGGCGGCCAATATCGCCCAGACCCGCTGCGCCCAAGAGCGCATCGCAGATCGCGTGGAGCAAGACATCGGCATCCGAGTGACCGAGCAGGCCCACAGGATGGTCGATCGTGACCCCACCAATGATGCACGCACGACCGGCGGCAAAGGCGTGAACATCCAGACCGTGACCGATGCGGAAGGCGGGGGGCAATAAGGTGGGGCTAACTGACATAGCGACTCTCCAACAGGTACAATGCGCGTCTTATTTAATCACACGCGCAACAATGATACTTTACGGCATCCCTAACTGTAGCACGGTCAAAAAGGCACGCGCGTGGCTAGATGCACACACCATCGCCCATCGCTTCCACGATTTTAAGCGCGATGGCCTGCCCGAGGCCGCGTTACAGCGCTGGATGGCCGTGCACGGTTGGGAAGCTGTCTTGAACCGTAAAGGTCAAACTTGGCGTCATTTTTCTGACGCTCAACGCGCCAGCGTGGTTGATGCCGCCACTGCGCTTGCCCTCATGGCGATCAACCCTAGCGTCATCAAACGCCCCATCCTAGACCGCGAAGACAGCGCCACACTGGGCTTTAGCGAGACCACCTACGCCACCCTGTTTGGACGCTGACCATGTACGATAACGCTAACGATAACGCCATCGCCTACACCCGCCACCTCATCGCGCAGCCCTCAAAGACCCCCGATGATGCCGGCTGTCAGGCGTGGTTGGGCGAACGACTCGTCACACTAGGTTTTCGCCTAGAGCAGATCAATCGCGGCGAGACCACTAACCTGTGGGCGGTGCGCGATCATTCGCAGGGCAGCGGCCCCCTACTCTGCTTTGCCGGGCATACCGATGTCGTCCCCACTGGTCCGCTAGAGAAATGGACCTCCGCCCCCTTCACCCCGACCGAGCGCGATGGGCAACTCTATGGCCGAGGCGCGGCCGACATGAAGGGCTCCATCGCCGCCTTCCTCGCCGCCACCGAGGCCTTTGTCGCCGAGCATCCCCACGCCCCCGGTCGCATCGCCTTTTTGATCACCTCGGACGAAGAAGGCCCCGCCTTAGACGGCACCACCTGCGTGGTCGAGACCTTGAAGGCGCGCGGCGAGCGCATCGACTATTGCATCGTCGGCGAACCCACCTGCGTCACGCAGCTCGGCGACACCCTTAAAAACGGTCGGCGCGGCTCTTTGCATGGTCGCCTGACGGTGCAAGGCATCCAAGGCCACATCGCCTATCCCGAGAAGGTCAAAAACCCTATCCACCTCGCCGCACCCGCCATCGCCGATCTGGCAGCTACGCAATGGGACAACGGCAACGAATTCTTCCCGCCGACCACTTGGCAGTGCTCCAATATCCACGGCGGCACCGGCGCGACCAATGTCGTCCCCGGCACGGCCCTAATCGTCTTCAACTTCCGCCATGGCACGGTCAGCCCGGTTGACAGCCTAAAACACCGCGTCCACGCCATCCTCGACGGCCACGGCCTAAACTACACCCTAGATTGGGAGATCGGCGCACAGCCCTTCTTGACCGGCCGTGGGGCCTTGGTCAACGCCTTAAGCGCGGCCATCCAGACACACACCGGCATCACACCCACGCTGTCCACCACCGGCGGCACCTCGGACGGTCGCTTCATCATCGACATCTGCGACGAGGTGGTCGAATTTGGTCCCATCAACGCCTCGATCCACCAAATCGACGAGCATGTCGGGCTCGATGAACTACGCGGCCTGACCGCCATCTACTATCACACGCTGGAGACATTACTTGTCTAACCTCACCACACTAGCCACCGTCCGTGACTGGCTGCGCTACGCCGTCTCGCGCTTTAACGCCGCCCACTTAAGCTTTGGTCACGGCACCGATAACGCCTATGACGAGGCGGTGTGGCTGATCCTCTCCAGCCTGCACCTGCCCGTCGATCAACTCGCGCCCTTCTTGGATGCCCACCTGTTAACGCACGAACGCACCCTGTTGGCCGAACGCATCGAACGGCGGGTCACGGAACGCATCCCCACCGCCTATCTGGTCGGCGAGGCCTGGCTGCACGGCCTGCGTTTCGAGGTCACCCCCGCCGTCATCGTGCCGCGCTCCTTCTTGGCGGGGATGATCTTAGAACGCCTCGCCCCGTGGCTAGACGAGACCCAACCCGTCACGCACGCGCTCGATCTCTGCACCGGTTCTGGCTGCCTCGCCATCCTCCTCGCCCATGTCTTCCCCGAGGCCAAGATCGATGCTATCGACCTGTCGCCCGAGGCCTTGGCCGTCGCCCGACGCAATGTCGATCAACATGGCGTGGTCGAGCGTGTACGGCTCATCGAATCCGACCTCTTCACCGCCGTGCCCGAGCAACGCTGGGACCTCATCGTCTCCAATCCGCCCTATGTCGATGCCGCCGCGATGACCGCCCTGCCGAGCGAATATCGCCACGAACCCACGCTGGCCCTCGCCAGCGGTACCGACGGCCTCGATGCCACGCGCACGATCCTCGCCGAGGCCAAACGACACCTCAACCCCGGTGGCCTGTTGATCGTCGAGATCGGCCACAACCGCGCCGCACTCGAGGCCGCCTTCCCCACGCTGAGCTTTACTTGGCCCGAGCTAGACGGCGGTGACGACATGGTTTTTGTCCTGACGCGCGAACAACTGCCCTAATTCTTTACCACCCCCCTATAATTCGTCCGCCCATTTAACAAGGCTCATTTAACAAGGATATGCCATGCAAGAATTCGATCTGTTTCTAAGCTCCATCGGTGCCTTCTGGTCTGAACTGGCTGGCTTTCTGCCACAAGTTCTCATCGCCATCGCCTTATTATTCCTCGGCTGGATCTTCGCCAAACTCGTGCGCACGGGGACGATGCGTCTTTTACGCGCGCTCAAGTTTGACCGCGCCACCGAAAAATCCGGGCTAGAGTCCTTCCTAAAACACGCCGACCTCGATGTCTCGGTCGCCAGCATCATCGGTAATCTCGTCTATTGGCTCATCATCTTGGTGATGATCGTGACCGTCGCCAACTCGCTGGGGCTTTCCATGGTGGCCGAATTGTTCAACCGCATCGTGCTCTACATCCCCAATGTCATCATCGCCATCTTGGTCTTGGTCTTTGGCACCATCTTGGCGCGCTTCATCAACCGCCTGGTGTTTGCCTGGCTCAACAACATCGGCTTTGACGGCGCGTTGACCGTCTCCACCTTCTCGGAGTACGCCATCGTCGTGTTCGTGTTCTTCGCCGCGGTCGAGCAATTGCAGATCGCCAACGAACTCATCACCGCCGCCTTCATCATCGCCTTCGGCGCCATCGGCCTGGCCTTCGCCATCGCCGTCGGCCTCGGTGCCAAAGAGACCGCCCAACGCAACATCGAGAAACTGTTCAAGGATTAAGCCATGCCTTACCGCCCTGCCCTGTTGCCCTTGCTCTTGGCATGGGTGACAGGCGGGCTAGCGTCATCCGTCGTGGCCGCACCGCCCTCAGGTTTGGACAGCAGCGGCCTAAAGGCCTGGGCACAGTACCAAAAAGAGCCTTTGCACCGCGCCTTTGCCATCGCCCCCGGCGGGCATTGGGGCTGGCGTTCGGGCCTCACCGACGCCAACCAAGCGACGGAAGAGGCCTTGGCGGCCTGCCAAGAAAACAGTGCGGTCACCTGCCTAAGCTACGACCTCAATGGGCGCACGATGCTATCGGCCACCCGCTGGGCCGAGGCCCTCGCGCCCTATCCCCGTCACACGGCCACGCACACAGGCACCCGGCGCGGCCAGCGTTTCCCCGACCTTCGCCTCCGCGATGCACAGGGCCAGCGCATCCCCCCGGCGCGCCTCACGGTGGTGCATTTCTGGGGTTCATGGTGTCCGCCCTGCGTCAAAGAGATGCCCGAGATCGCACGCCTGCAAAGACACTTGGCGCACGACACCCGCATCCGCTTCAGCCTCATCCCCTTGCGAGAACCCGTAAGCGCCAGCCAAGCCTGGTTGCGTTCGCGCAAACTCACGCTAGCGCTCACCCACGCCGAGACAGCCCCGGGGAAAGAGGCGGCCCTCGTGCTCAGTAACGGTCAAACCCTCCCCGATCGCCAAATCGCACCGGTCTTCCCCAGCACCTATCTGCTCGATGGCAACGGGGTCGTGATCTTCTCCCAGCACGGCCCTATCCACGACTGGGCCAGCCTCGCCCCCCTCCTGCGCCACGCCGCGCAACACGCGGGACGCTAGCGCACAAAAAACGGCAACCTAGGTTGCCGTTTTTAACTCAAGGCTTAATCCGTCTTGGCTTAATCCGTCTCTTCCCACCCGGTAATCATGGCCTTGATATGCGCCGTCGGGGTGTGGCCGGCGGTCGTCAGGTAGACATGGGCGATCAAGAAGACCAGCATCATGAAGGCGAAGGCGACATGGAAGAAGGCCACCCACTCCAAGGTCAACAGGGTATCCCAGCCCCACGCCGTCCACTGGTCATAGAACAGATAGGCCCAGCCGGTGATCCAGATGCCCGGGCCTATCATCAGCAAGACCCACAAATACGCCAAGCGTTGCAGCGGGTTGTGCTTTTTCAGTTGTGTTGTCTTGAACGGGTGCGGGGCGTGGGTAAAGATGCCGACCGCGTAATATTTGATCATGGCATCGACCTTTTGCAGGGTCGGGATATATTGTTTCCACTCGCCGGTGGTGAAGTGCCAGAAGATGGCAAAACACCACAAACCCACCAAGGCCCAGGCCGCCACGGTGTGCACCTCGACCGCATCGGCAAAGCCCATCAGCGTATAGCTGCCGTGCACCTCAAAGCCGGTGATCAGCATGGTGATGATGAGGCCGGCCTGTGACCAATGCCAGAAACGCTCAAACAGCTTGAATACATAGATCTTGTTAGTCATTTTAGCGCTCCTTTAATGGGTCTTAGCGGCCGACTTGCGGGCGACATAGATACGCCCCGCACCGTGTGCCAACATGCCTAACAAGGTCAGTCCGGCGATGCTCCAACCGATGAGGTCTAGCCAATAGTTGGCGCGACGGCCCGGCATGTAGATGCCTTCCACCTTGTCCAAACGGCCCACGCCAGTCTGCGGCTGGTGACACTGGGCGCAGGTCAAGGCATCGCCCTTGGGCGCGACCATATGGGTGATCGGCCATGACATCTCGGTCTCCACAAAGGCGTGCTTACCGCTATACGGGATGCCCGACTCTTTCGCACCGCGCTCCAAGGCCTTCTCCCAATCGAGATTGACCCAATAGGCATCCTTATTGTCCGGCGTACCATAGGCTTGGAAGATGACCAACTGATTAGTGCCGACATCGTAGGGCTGCTTGCCGACAAAACGCTTGATCGGCCAGATCTTAGATTTACCGTCGTCTGCGCTGCCTTCAAAGCTGTTGATCTTGATCACCTTAGTCGGATCCAGCTTGGTGTCGCGCAGGGTGTAGTTCACCTTGCCGTTAAACCAGACATACTGCGGGATGACATTAGACTCGTAGGTAAAATCCCCCTTGCGGCTGTCATAGGCATCGTGATGACCCGTGCTGTCCTTGATCTTGAGATGCTTGCCGTCCGCATCGCGTTTACCTGCGGTGGACCAGTCCCAACTCATCTTGGTCGGCTGGGCACGCGCAAACTCAGGGATATGGCAGGTCTGGCAGGCGATCTTGTTGGAATGTCCATTCAGGCGCGCATTCGTCTTATGCGGGGCCGTGGTGTGACACGATTGACAGGTCGCCGGGTTACCATCCGCCTTGCCACGAATATGCTTCTTCGTGTCATTCGCCGTCACCGCATAACGGCTACCGGGCACCTCGTGCGACGAGGTCTTATGGCATTCACTACAGGTGAAGTTCAACCCATCCTTGGCCATGTGGACATCGAGGTATTTACTCGGCTGTTTCAGCGAGCTGTCGAGATCGCCATGTTTAACCGCATCGCCACCGCCACCATAAAAGTGACACGCGCCACAGGTAGCGCGGCTGGTCTTACCCACATTCTGCGCGACAAATTTGAGATCGGTCGCGGGGACGATCTCGCCCGACTTAGGCGGATACTCGGTGTCCTTGTAGGGCGGATGACCGGCTAGGCCCGGCAACTTACGGTAACTCCCCGTGGTGTCATGGCAGACCAGGCAATCCACATTGTCCTGTTTGGCAAAATCAAACTTATTGTCTTTCCAGCCATAACCCACATGACAAGCCGTGCAAAACGCTTGATTGGACTCCACCGCCGTACAGAAGTTGTTGATGACATGTTTCTTGCCCAACTTCTGATTAGTCTGCGGATTGAGGTATTCCCAAGACCAGTGCTTGGTGTGCATGACCTGCGTCGCTGCCTCGTTATGACACTTCAGGCAGGCCTTAGTAACCTCAGGGCCAGAGGCAAAGCCCTGTTGCAACTCCTTAAATTTAGCGTGGTCCGCCGTCGATGTCGTCTTCGGTTTTACGAAGACCGGCTTCTCGGCCTTGACCTCGGTCTTGGCCGCCGCGGCCGGCGCCTCGCTACTGATGGCCGGCGTGACCGCCACCAGCAGGCTTGCCGCAAGCGCTAGGATAGTTGTTATCAATTTCATCATCGTTCCCCTGTTGGATTCTCAGACATCAACGATTAACAACCGCCGCCGCCACCACCCGCGCCACCGGCAGGCCCGGCCTTAGGCAGGATCATCTGCGGTGCAGGCAACTTAGGATCGAAGACCAAGAAGCGTTGTTGGTCTTTAGCGACCTCGCCCATCACCTCGCTGACCAAGGGTCCGAACATCATGCCCATCAAGCCCGCATTCATCGTGCCGATATAGACCTTACCATCTTGTTTTTTGTAGACCGAGATCTTGCACGGCATCAGGATAGAGAGGATGCGTAGGTCGTCATCTTTTAAGATCGGGGCCGAATATTTGGTGCTACATATCTCGACCATCATCGCTGGCAAGACATTGCCGCCGTCGTTTTGCACCGCCTTGGCCACATTGCGCAGGCCCACCAAGGCCCAGCCCTTGGCCTTAAGCTCAGGATTATCTTCCACATTATGCTGAATACGCGCGATGGTCTCTTCAAAACCATAGGGACTTTCGATCTCGCTGAACATCATCTTAGGCATCATCTGCCAGCCGACCAAGGCCACGACAATAACACCCGCAAAGAAACTACCTAATACTTTCAACATGATCTTCTCCTGTAAGCGCACCTATTACGAACATAAAGTTCAAAGCCCGATGGGACACGGACTCATCATTATATTAACACATACAGATCCTGTTTGTCATAAGCAATTCCGCTAAACAACACTATCTGGACGCGGGGATGACGCGCACGAGGCGAACGCATCGCCTCCGCCTGTGACCCTTATCAGCCGGGTCGCCGCGCCTGTGCGCGCGAACGCTTGAGCGGACGCGGTGCGCCGGGCTTGGCCAGGCCACAGGCCTCGACCAATTGCGCGGCCGCGCGCTCATCGAGTTCCATATACTGGCCCCGACGCAGGCGCGGTGGCAATGAGACCGGGCCGAAACGCACGCGAATCAAACGGCTCACCGTCAGGCCCAAGGCCTCAATCAAACGCCGCACCTCGCGATTACGGCCTTCCGAGAGGGTCAGGCGGTACCACTGATTGGCCGCCTCCTCGTCGCCACTCGCAATGACGACACCCGTGGCCTTGGCGACACCATCATCTAACTCGATGCCGGCCAACAGTTGCTGGATCTGCGCCGGGGTCAGGCCGCCCAAGACGCGCACGGCATATTCTCTATCCATACTATAACGCGGGTGCATCATGTGATTGGCCAGCTCGCCACTGGTGGTGAAGATCAACAGACCTTCGGTGTTGACATCCAGGCGCCCCACGGCCACCCAGCGTTGGCCGCGCAGACGCGGCAGCTGGTCAAAGACGCTGATACGGCCACCCGGGTCATCACGGGAGACGATCTCGCCCTCGGGTTTGTGATAGAGCAAGACCCGCGCCATCTGTTCTTTGATATCCCAATTCAGACGGATCTCGTGGCCTTGCACGCGCACCCGATCGCCACGCTGGCAACGCGCCCCAATCTCAGCGATCTTACCGTTGACGCTCACCTGCCCGGCCGCAATCGCCGTCTCCATCTCGCGCCGCGAACCGGCGCCGGCCTCAGCGAGCTTTTTATGCAGGCGCTCGCCCGCGCCACCGCCGCCCGTCTTAGCAGGCAGGTCTGACTCGTCATCCTCGGCGGGCCGTTCAAAATACGCTGTTTTATTCTTCATCTTCCAACTCTTCTTCCAATACTTTATCTAAAAACGGCAATTCGGCCGTCCCCGACGGCAGCGTCGCACCCACCTCGGGCAACGGCGGCAACTCCACCAAGGCACAGAGACCTAAGTCACTCAAAAACTGTTTCGTCGTGCCATATAAAGCGGGCCGACCGGGAACATCCCGATGCCCCACCGCCTCGATCCAGCCACGCTCTAGCAAGGTTTTAACAATCGCCGCACTCACCGCCACACCGCGCACCGCCTCGATATCACCGCGCGTCACCGGCTGGCGATAGGCGATGATGGTCAAGGTCTCCAAGGTCGCCCGCGAATAACGCGGCGGCGCAACGGGGTTCAAGCGTTCCAGCCACGGCTGCATCTCGGTCACCGTCTGAAAACGCCAACCCTCCGCCACCTGCACCAACTGCACCGCCCTGCCCTGCCAATCGGCCTGCAGCTCATCCAAGGTCCGCCGCAACACCTCCGCGCTATACGCATCCCCCAACATCTGGCGTAGACGCGCCAACGACAAGGCCTCGGCGCTCGCCAACAACACCCCCTCAAGCAGGCGTTTTAGGGCAATCGGGTCAACGGGGGCCAGCGGCGTACTCATTCCCCGCATTATCCCGCATTTATGGTGGGTAAACGCACATGAATAGGTGCAAATGCCTCCACTTGCGTTAATTCCAGCAAACGCTCCCGGGCGAGTTCCAACATCGCCAGGAAGGTCACAATCAACTCGGGGCGGCCATACGCCTGCGGGAAGAGGTCCGTAAACAAGGTATGGGGCTGGCTGGCCAAGTATCTCAAGATGCGGCTCATATGTTCGCGCACCGAGAGCTCTTGCCGGCCGATGCGATGATGCCGATTCATCCGCGCCCGTTGCAAGATCGCCTCCCACGCATGGCGCAGATCCTCGGCGCTCACCTCCGGCAGATGGCTCATGGTCATGCGCTCCACCCACACCGAGACGGGCTGAAAGTCGCGCCCCACGCGTGGCCACGCATCCAAGCCCCGCGCCCCGAGCCGTATCTGCTCATAGTCCAGCAAACGACGCACCAACTCGGCACGCGGGTCTAGGCTTTCGTCCACCTCCGCCTCTTTAGCTGGACGCGGCAAGAGCATGCGCGACTTGATCTCCAACAACATCGCCGCCATCACCAGATACTCCGCCGCCAGATCAAGGCGACGCGTGCGCACGACCTCGATATAGTCAATATATTGCCGCGTCAGATCGGCCATGGGGATATCAAGGATATCGACATCGTTGCGGCGAATCAGCCACCACAACAGGTCCAGCGGCCCTTCAAAGGCCTCCAACAAGACCTCCATCGCCTCCGGCGGGATGTACAGATCCTGCGGCAAGTCCAGCCACGGCTGACCCAACACCCGCGCAAGGGGTTCTACCGGCGCATCAACAACAGCTTCTATACAGGTGTCCACCATAGGAAGACTTTAACGCCTTTTATCCCCCGCGTCGCCAAAAACAAGCCGTGCCACATCGCGATAATGCTTCGCAAAGTGCACCGTCAGACCAGCGCGGACAAACTCCGGCAGGCGATCAAAGTCGCGCCGATTGTCGTCTGGCAAGATCAACTCCATCACCCCGATGCGCTTGGCAGCGATGCACTTCTCGCGGATACCGCCCACCGGCAAGACCTGGCCGGTCAAGGTCAGCTCGCCGGTCATCGCCAAGGGTCGCGCAATCCGCTCGTCACGCGCCAAGGTCAACAAGGCCGTCGCCATCGTCACGCCCGCCGACGGCCCATCCTTGGGCGTCGCCCCTTCCGGCACATGCAGATGCACAAAGGCCGCGTCAAAGAACTTAGGGTCGCCCTTATAGGCCTTGAGGTGGCTCGAGATATACGAATAGGCGATCTCGGCCGATTCCTTCATCACATCGCCCAATTGCCCGGTCATCTTAAAGCCGCGATTTAGCGTATGCACCCGCGTCGCCTCGATGGTCAAGGTCGCCCCGCCCATCGCCGTCCACGCCAGACCGGTGATGATGCCCACACCCGTCTGCGGCTTTTCAGGGCGGAAGATAGGCTGTTCCAGATAGCCCTCCAGGTCGCGCGCGTTGACCTGAAT
>QYQG01000004.1 GCA_007280375.1 Betaproteobacteria bacterium | reverse complement strand
GGGGAAGAGTGAGAATTCCGGGCGGAAAGTCAGCGTGCGCGCGCAAGTTCGCAACCAGGGCGGGAAGCTGATCACCTGGCTCTGCTCGCAGGCCGGCTGGGTAAGTCCGTCAGCGCGCACAGATCACACCCAGGGCGAGAAGCCTATCACCAGGTGCAGCTCCGGACCGTGGCCGGCGGGGGAAGTTCGTTAACTCGAGCAGGTCCACACCAGGGGGATGAAGCCGATCACCGCGCGCTGGGTCGCAAGCCGGCCAGGAAGTCAGCCAGGGCCCACAGGTCGCCGGCCAGAAAGTCTGTCACCGCGCGCTGGGTCGTTTTCCTTTCAGGATTTCGACAGTTCCCCGTTTCATTGTGGACAAAAACTATCCAAGAAGGAAGTAGACCGTTTTTGTCCGTGAAAAGCGGGGGAAGTGTGAAAACTCCGTGCGGAAAGTCTGCGTGCGCGCGCAGATCACAACCAGGGCAGGAAGCCGATCACCAGGTGCAGCTCGCAGGCCGGCGTGGGAAGTTCGTCAGCGCATCCCGGTCCGTAACCAGGGCAGGCAGCCGATCACCGCGCGCTGGACCGTGGCCAGCGGGGAAGTGCGTCAGCTCGAGCAGGCTTGCACCCAGGGGGAGCATCCGATCACCGCGCGCTGGGTCGCTTTCCTTCCAGGATTTCGACCGTTCTTCGTTTCTTTGCGGACAAAAACGGTCTTATTGATTTTCCACTATCACAAAAGCAATCAGACCTTTTTTGTCCACGAACCGCCGGGGAAGTGTGAAAACTCCGAGGGGAAAGTCAGCGTGCGCGCGCAGATCACAACCAGGGCAGGAAGCCGATCACCAGGTGTAGCTCGCAAGCCGGCTGGGGATATCCGTCAGTGCGGGCAGATCCGTGGCCAGTGCAGGCAGCTGATCACCAGGTGCCTGCGGGGATATCCGTCAGAGCGCGCAAGCCTATATCCGGGCCGGCCTTCGAAGCGGATCACCGCGCGCCAGGTTATAAGCCTGGGGGAACGTCTATCAGCGTGCGCAGGCCTGCAGCTGGGCCGGCCTTCGAAGCGGATCACCGCGCGCAGTTCCGCAGCCAGGGCTGGAAGCCAATCACCGGTGCAGGTCCGCAGGCCGGCTAGGCAGCCAATCAGCCCACAAAAACATATAATATCTATAAAAAAAGGATGGTCCCATATGCGTACATCCACTTCCCCACCCTCACCAATCAAGTGCAAATGTGGCAGTGTTATCGGTGAAGTAATTGTAATTTCCGGGCAAGAGCTATTTCACTCCGGCGGCGGCGTCTTTCGTGATGTGCGCGGCTGGTGCGCTCAATGTGGTAATCAGTTTTACTGGTCAAACACAGATAAACAACTACAAGCCATTATCAAAGGCGCCCAAGTCGAATCGCAAAGGTAGAGCCCGCACCTCCGACTCCAGGCCTGGCCAGGTTATCGACTTGCCGGCGTGATCACATGCTCGTGGCCACGGATCCGCCCCAGCTGCGTAGCCACGGGCCGCAGCCAGGCAGCCAGATCCGTAATCTTTGAGGGCGAGCACGCAGCCCGACTCCGGGCTTCCAGACTGCGCAGGTCCATAGGCCGGCCAGCTGATTACCGCGCGCAGGCTTTGAAGCCGATGGGGAAGTCCTTCAGTGCGCACAGGTCCGCAACCTGGCCGGCAAGCCGATCACCGCGCGCAGGATCGTTTTCTTTCCGGGAATTCGACTGTTTCCTTTTTCTTTGCGGACAAAAACGGTCTTATTGATTTTCCACTATCACAAAAGCAATCAGACCCTTTTTGTCCACGAAAAGCGGGGGAAGTGTGAAAACTCTGGGCGGAAAGTGTGTGTGCGCGCGGTGCCCTCCGTAAGCCTGGCCGGGAAGCCGATCACCTGGTGCATGTCTGGACCGTGGCCAGTAAGTCCGTCAGCGCGTGCATATCCGCAACCAGGGCGGGGCAGCTGATCACCTGGCTTCGATGACCGGCTGAGTAAGTGCGTCAGCGCTAGCAGGTCCGCAAGCCGGCGGCTTGGTTTCATACCCCCCCCACCTAATTTCGCGGTATATCCCCCCGTCTGTTTTTATCGCGGGCGCGTACACTTGGCTAACTGGCCGGTCTATTTAACTAAACGGGGAAGATCCTCTACTGCCCTACCTGCAGCTGATCGGCTGGGGAACAAGCCGGCCAGGAAGTTCGTCACTTGGGGAAGGTCCACATCCTGGGTATAGCTATACCACCTGACTGTATGTCAGGAAGTGGTTAGCGCGCACAGACTAGATATGGGGGTTAGCTTAGCAGCTGATCGTCTGGAGCCGGTCCACATCCTGGGCGATAAAATAAAATTGTTACAGGATTTTCCACATTGGGAAAACTTTTATTGCGGATACACCCTACCGGTCTATCAAATTAAACGGCTGAAGATCCTCCACTCCCCTACCTATAGTCTATTGTTTTCACAGAAGCGGGCAGCGCAGCCAGGACATAAGAACATACCATCGAATTCCTGCAAAACATTCAAGCTTATTAACATCTTGGCTATGGCCTTATATTCATTAACTGGTTTTGCTTCTGGTTTTAATCGTTTACACTCAATGCACTTATTGCCCGCTTTTGTTCGCTGGTTGGTGTTGTTTTGTGATTCGCTTTGGCTTGCCATAATGAATCGCCTTATACCTGGGTTATATTCCCTTTATCTTTTTACTGTTCTTACTTCGGTTTAACTTACAGCCAGCCTCTACCCAGCGCTCTACTGCCCGCCTGTCTAGGCCGGCTACAGATAGCCAGGTATTGGCTGTCTCTGGATCAGCCAGCCAGGCCGCCGCCTCTTGGTCGCCTTTCCTTGCATCCATAGCCGCCTGAATAATTACACCCTGAATTAGCCGCAAGTAGCCGGGAGGGTTATCAAAGTAAATAATGTGATCTTGGGGGATATAACTATCGGGGGTTGCCAATTCAACACCTTGTAGCACTTTCTGCGGGCTCTTCATCTTGTCTAAAATAACTGATCCTGCAACGACATAGCGCCCCAGCGCTTGGAGGCTGCCTGGTCCATCTCCTTAGCCAGGCAGTCAGATCCGCAGACAAGCAGCCAGCAAGATTTATCAAAGTAGCCTTTCCTGCAGTGCGTCAGCCTTGAATCGCTTTTGTGCTTCTTCGTCCATCCGTCGCACTCGGGCCAAGATCGTTGTCGCATACGACATATAAACCGATCGGAAAGACTGATATTCTTGTATGTTGCCAGCCGTGTAATAACCTTCGCCAGCCAGGTCGTTGCAGATCAACCGCCCGCGCACTCGTAAATCTTCGATCGCACTTCTTACTTGCCGGCTATTCGTTGCCTTATAGATCGGGTTTCCTTGCACCTGCTGCCGTAGCTGCCCCAGCGTAATGGCCCGGTTACTTCCTACTCGACCAGATAAAATATACTCCACCAGATCGGCCAGGCCTTCGGGGGTTGCCGGCCTGTCTCCCCTTTGTCGAGATAAAAGGTTTTGGGGTAGAAGTGATTTATTCATTCTCTTGCCTTCTTCCTCTAATGCTGTGGGTGACATTTTGGGCCTATGCATCCGGCAAATCCAACTTACCGATATACTCTTGCGCGCGGCGGCGGTAAGTCTCTTCGATGTGATCATGATATTTGATCCGGTGGATTAGTAAGCCGGTCTCTGTATTCTCCATTGCCGCCTTTGCACAATGGGCCAATACGAAGATAGGATCGATCCCGTCCATCAGGGCCAACCGTGTACACATCGGCTCACCTACTAATCCCTGCGTCTTGAGGATGAAATGAATGGTTTTTTGGTCCGGACTAAAATCGCGAATATCGCGGTTTTGCGCTTCTTCTCCTGCTACTGGTGAGAGTAAATGTATTCTCCCTTCATATCTAGTAGTAGTAGTAGGTCCAAATTCGCGAATATCGCGGTTTTTCTCTACGATCTCCAAGGGCAATTGGAAACCCTGGGCAATTCTCCAACCGTTAACCACGCGGCGGATGCTCTGGATAGTGGGGCTTTCCAGCATTCGGAGAGAGTCCGTTATCGTATGGTCTTTATAGCCGGTAACATCTTTGAGCAACTGTGCTGTGACTGGCACTTGTCCGCTTTGCTCGAGCAAGATGATAGCGACCAGGACAGTCAACGGACTGCCGCGCAATTCACGGATGAAATTTATAGAGAAGATCGGTGCTGGCGCCATATTCCCGCGCTCTGCGGAGGCTGAGTTATTCATATCGCCCCCCAGTTCGAAGTATAATAAGGTTGTCCATTTTTTACCCTTTGCCGCGTCGCCCCTGCCTGCCAGGTTAGGGCGCGCGGCGTTTTTATTCAAACAGATATTGAGGCCGGGACTTCGCCGGCTGAATGGTTTTTTTCCGGGGAAAGGCTTCTTGAACCGATAAGCCCTAAACCTTCCAGTTCCTTTCGAAGGATAAGCGCAGCCTGGTCGCGCGGATCTCTAAACTCGTTTTTAGCCAAAATGCATAAAGCGTTTTTTTCTTCTTCAGTTACTGAGATCATTATTCTGGTCATGTATACCTCCAGCTGTAGAAATAAAAATGACGGCCATTTGTGCCGTCATTCTTACATAACTTCGTTTGCTAGGCTACTTCATTGACTTAATAAAAACCTCATAGGTTTTCTCGTCCTGGCCAGGGAAATCTTACCTGGCCACTTGGTATTTTTGCTTCGGGGTAGTCCTCTCTTAGATCGGAAATAATATTATAAACACTTCCAGTAGCCTTAGAAATTTTCCTCGCAATTTCTTTTGTTGTTAAACCCTTACACTTCATTTCAACAATTTTTCTGTTTTGTTCTTTATCAGGGATTTGCATCCAGGGTTGCCACTCTTCAGTGGGATTTGTTCGCAACGCACTATCAGGAAATATATTCTCTTGTGATAGCAAGAAGTAATAAGTGTCAATGATGTCCCGCATGTGTTGTTTTAGTTTGATTTCCCGTTTTTTATCGGGGAAGCCGGCTAAAAGACCCAATCCTGAAAAAGTAATTTGGGAACATCCAGGGCGAATTTTGCGGACCTCGAATGTACCAAATTCGCCTAAATCTTCCTGCCATAATCGCCAAATACT
>QYQG01000043.1 GCA_007280375.1 Betaproteobacteria bacterium | reverse complement strand
GCGTGACGACCTGCCCCTCCGCCAACCCCAAGTCCCGCGCGTCATGAGGTGAAATATCCAAGGTATCGCTAGGGCGTAACACGCGGTTCGGCGTCCGTCCCGTCATCAGGCCCGTATTAAAGGCGTAGAGCGTCCGTCCCGTCATCAACACAAACGGAAACTGCGCGTTGATCACCTCAGGGCTGGGACGATCATCTAGGCAGCGCAGCGTCGCACGCGGGCCGTGGGTAAACCGGTCGCGATGCAGATACGCCGTGCCGGGATGCGCCAGATCAGGACAGGGCCATTGCACACCCTGCGCGTCCAAACGCGCATAACTAATGCCCGCCGCCGCCGGCCAGACCTGGGTAATCTCGGTCCAGATCGCCTCCGCCGAGGCAAAAGAAAATGGCGCCGTATGCCCCATCGCCTGCGCCACGGCCACCATAATCTGCCAATCGGCACGCGCTGCGCCAGGCGCCGGCACTGCGGCACGGATGCGTTGCACTCGCCGCTCCGCATTCATAAAGGTGCCATCTTTCTCAAAGGTCGATGCCGCAGGCAAAAAGACATGGGCAAATGCCTTGGCCGTCTCCGTCAAGAAAAGATCTTGCACAATCAACAAATCTAACGCGGCCAAGGCCTGACGCGTCGCAGCGGTGTCAGCATTGCTATGCAGGATGTCATAGCCTACGCACCACAGCCCATGCAAACGCCCATCAATCGCCGCATCCATCATCTGCAACAGATCTAACCCCGGCGTGGTCGGCAACGGCGCGGCCCACTGCCGTTCAAAGGCGACACGCCCATCCGCCACGGCCACGCCACCGGTCAGCGTACCCGGATCACAGCCCATCTGCGCCGCGCCTTGCACATTATTCTGCCCCCGCAAAGGGTTCACGCCGCCGCCTGCTATGCCAATGTTGCCCGTCAATAAAGCCAGATTGACCAAGGCCATGACCGACTCCGTCCCTTGCACCGACTCCGTCATCCCCAGACCATGCACCATCATGGCCGGCTTGTGCGTGGCATAGAGACGCGCCGCCTTAATGATCAGCTCTGCGGCCACACCGCACAAGGGCGCGGCATAGTCCGGCGTCCACAGCCGCAGATGCTGCACCAAGGCCTCAAACCCATCGACCCGCGCCGCGCAAAAATCAGCATCATGCAGTTGCTCCATGACGATCACATGGGCCATCGCATTCAATAACGGGATATTGCCCCCCGGCCGTAAAGCCAGATGCAGCGTAGCCACCTCGGCTAGGTCGATGTGGCGCGGATCTATGACCACCAACTGCGCACCCCGACGCACCGCTTGGCGGATGCGCTCACCCAGCACCGGATGGTTCTCGGTCGGATTCGCCCCGCACACCATAATGAGGCGCGCACGCTCGATGTCATCAAAGGCATTGGTCGCCGCCCCCGTCCCCAACATCATTTTAAGCGCGGCCGCCGACGGCGTATGACATACCCGCGCGCAACTATCCACATTGTGCGTCCCTAGAACCAGACGCGCGAACTTCTGCACCACATAATTATCTTCATTGCTCGCCCGCGCAGACCCCAATATCGCCACGCTATCGGCGCCCGACTCGGTAGAGAGACGCCGCAACGCCGTGGCGATAAAACGAATCGCCTCATCCCACGCCACCGCATGCCACACCCCTTCTCGCTTCAGCATAGGTTGCGTGGCACGATCTGGCGCGTGGTTGAAATCAAACGCATAGCGTCCCTTGACGCACAGATGCCCCTTGTTCACCAAGGCATCCAAACACGGCCGCGTCGCAACAATGCGGCCCGCATGTGTACCCAGCTCAAGCTCGCAACCCACGCCACAATAGGGACAGACCGTGCGCGTCCACTGGGTCGCACTAGGGCGATCCGTATTAAACCGATCGTCAATCGCCCCCGTCGGACAGGTATCCGCACACGCCCCACAACTCACGCAGGCACTAGCTAAAAGGGTGTCCACACCGGCCAAGACGATCCGCGTCCGTTCGCCACGATTGACCGCGTGCCAGACCGATTTACCCTGAAGCTCGCTACAGATTCGCACACAACGACGACACAACACACAGCGCTGCATATCGACGCGCAGATAGGGGTGACTCTGATCAACCAAGCCATCACCCACCCCCTCATCCACCTCACCCCGCGCCGTCACCCCATAACGGTGCAGCAGCTGATGGAAGTATTTATCGGGCTCACTCTGCACCGCAGCGGGCGGATAACGCCGCGCCATCCAGGTCAATAAGGTGCGGCGCTCCTCGTCGATCTCCGGCGACTGCGTCTGCACCTGCATCGCTTCTTCCACCGGCGTACGACACGCGGCCACCAAGTTCGTCTGCCCCTCGACCTGCACCAGACACAAGCGGCACGCCCCAACGGGGGCGAGACGCGCATCGTGACATAGGCTAGGCACCTCGTACCCCAGCCCCTGCAACGCCTGCAATAAAGACGCGCCCCCCGGCACCTCAGCGCGCTGTCCATTGACAATCAGGGTTGGCATCACAGACCTCCCGTAAATAACCGTACCCATTTTTACTCCAAACACCCGCCTTTTACAAATCACAAGGCACAAAGTGGCGGGGTCAAATTGGCACCGCCACGGCCATGCTCGGTTAGAATGCCGGACTATCTTTCTAAACATCGCGTCTATCATGCACAATCTCTACGCCAGCCTCCAGACCCTGCCCGATCAAAACACCCAGTTCTACGCCCTCTCAGCCCTCGAGAAGGCGGGGATTTGCACGGGTAAGATCGCCCGCTTGCCGGTGTCTATCCGCATCGTGCTCGAATCCGTGTTGCGCAACTTTGATGGCGTCAAGATCACCGAGCAGCACCTCCGCGAACTCGCCAATTGGCAGCCCAACGCGCCGCGCAGCGAGGAGATCCCCTTCGTCGTTGGCCGTATCATCTTGCAAGACTTCACCGGCGTGCCGCTCTTGGCCGACCTGGCCGCGATGCGCTCGGCCGCCCAACGCGCCGGCCGCGACCCGAAAAAGGTCGAGCCTTTGGCCCCCGTCGAGATGGTGGTCGATCACTCCGTGCAGGTCGATGTCTCGGGCCGCCCCGATGCGCTCAGCGAGAACATGCGTATCGAGTTCGAACGCAACCGTGAGCGCTATCAGTTTTTGAAATGGGGCATGCAGGCCTTTGATACCTTTAAGGTCGTCCCGCCCGGCATCGGCATCGTGCACCAGGTCAACATGGAATACCTCGCCCGTGGCGTGATGCAAAAAGACGGCGTGGCCTACCCCGACACCTTGGTCGGCACCGACAGCCACACCACGATGATCAACGGCCTCGGCGTCGTCGGCTGGGGCGTCGGCGGCATCGAGGCCGAGGCCGGGATGCTCGGCCAGCCGGTCTATTTCCTCACCCCCGATGTGGTCGGCGTCGAGCTCTTTGGCCACGCCCAGCCCGGCATCACCGCCACCGACATCGTCCTGACCCTCACCGAGCTGCTGCGCCGCGCCAAGGTGGTCGGCAAGTTCGTCGAGTTTTTCGGCAGCGGCGCGCAGGCCTTATCGGTCACCGACCGCGCGACCATCGCCAACATGGCCCCCGAATACGGCGCCACGATGGGCTTCTTCCCGGTCGATGAGGCCACCTGCCAGTATTACGCCAACACCGGCCGCCCCACCGCGCAGGTCAATCTGATCCGCAGTTATTACCAAGCACAGGGCCTGTTCGGCATCCCGCAAACGGGCGACTGCGATTACAGCCAGACCCTGAGCTTAGACCTGGCCAGCGTCAAAGCGTCGGTCGCCGGCCCGAAACGGCCACAAGACCGCATCAACCTCTATGCCCTGAAGGAATCATTCCAGACCTTGCTCGAACTGCCCAAGGCCGACGGCGGTTATGACAAGACCGGCCCCGCCCCTGCGGGCACGCTAAGGCACGGCGATATCGTCATCGCCGCGATCACCTCCTGCACCAACACCTCCAACCCCGGCGTGATGCTGGCCGCTGGCCTAGTCGCCCAAAAAGCCTTGGCCTTGGGCCTCACGGTCGCGCCGCAGGTCAAGACCAGCCTCGGCCCGGGTTCACGCGCCGTGACCGAATACCTCAGCCGCGTCGGCCTATTGGCCCCGCTCGAGACGCTCGGCTTTCATGTCGTCGGCTACGGCTGCACGACCTGCATCGGCAACTCCGGCCCGTTGGCCGAGGCGCTCGAAAAAGAGATCGTCGAGCACGACCTCATCACCTGCTCGGTGTTGTCCGGCAACCGCAATTTTGAGGCCCGCGTGCATCAAAATGTGAAGGCCAATTTCCTCATGTCGCCGCCCTTGGTCGTCGCCTTCGCCCTCGCCGGTCGCATTGATATCGACATGGCCGCTGAGCCCGTCGGCCAAGGCACGAACGGCCCGGTCTTCTTAAAAGACCTGTGGCCCAGTAACGACGAGATCAACGCCCTGCTGCCCGCCGCCTCTGATGCCAGCGCCTATCAAAGCTACCGCGATGTCGGCGCCAACAACCCCTTATGGGACGCCGTCACCGCGCCCACCGGCCAGGTCTACGACTGGGACGCGGCCTCGACCTACATCCAAGAACCGCCCTTCTTTACCGCAACGGTCACGCCCAATCCCGTGATTCGCGGCGCGCGCGCCTTGGCCATCTTTGGCGACTCGGTCACCACCGACCACATCTCGCCAGCGGGCGGCATCAAGCCCAGCGCACCGGCCGGTCGATACCTGATCGAACACGGGGTCAGCCAAAAAGACTTCAACAGCTACGGCGCACGGCGCGGCAATCACGAGGTCATGATGCGCGGCACCTTCGCCAATGTGCGGATCAAAAACCTCATGGTGGCCGGCTCGGAAGGCGGCGTGACGCTGTTCAACGGCGAACAGACCTCGATCTACGACGCCGCGATGGCGCATCAAGCCGCCGGCACGCCACTGATGATCTTCGCCGGCGAGGAGTACGGCACGGGTTCGTCACGCGACTGGGCCGCCAAGGGCACCCAGTTATTGGGCGTCAAGGCCGTCATCGCCAAGAGTTTCGAGCGCATCCACCGCGCCAATCTAGCCGGCATGGGCGTGTTACCCCTGCAATTCCCAGCAGGTGTCGACGCGCAAACCTTGGGCCTAACCGGCGACGAGACCTTCGACCTGATTGGCCTAGAAAACGGCATCACACCGATGCAAACCGTCACATTAGCGATCCACACCGCGACCGGCCTATCAACCACAACCCCCGTTAAGCTACGCCTAGATACGCCGATTGAGATCGATTACTTCCACGCCGGTGGTATCCTGCCCTTCGTATTGAAACAACTTTTGGACTAAGGAACGAGGGCCTATGAAGCGTACCGTCCTGTTGTTATTCGGGTTAATCCCCTTAAACACGCAGGCACAGTACGCCTATTCGTATCCCCTTTTCTACCCGGCTTCACCCCCTGTGAGCCTAAGCGGGAATAACACGCCGTACTATCATCCCCAGCTCGGATGGCTGATCTCGCCGGTCGCGCCCCCTGTCCCGCTCGCATCAAACGCCCCGCCCCCGCGTCCCCCCCCCCCGGC
>QYQG01000073.1 GCA_007280375.1 Betaproteobacteria bacterium | reverse complement strand
GTCATAAGAAGGCCGCATTTATGCGTCAAGCGGTGATTGAATTGGGCCTGACGCGCCGGGTGACGGTGCTGCATGGCCGGGTTGAGGCCTTGCAGGCGGGGCCGTTTGCGCAGATTACGGCGCGGGCCTTTGCAGATTTGAACGATTTCACCCGCCTACGGCACATCTGTTGGCGGCAGGCGGTGAGTGGCTGGCGATGAAAGGGGTTTACCCCGCTGATGAGATCGCCCAACTCAAGGGGGTCGTCGTGACGGCTGATTTTCCATTAACGGTGCCGGGTTTGTCGGCGCAGCGTCATCTGTTAGTGTTGCGGCCGGATGATGTACAGGATACGAACAGCGAGGGGGCGTGATGGCGCAGATATTGGCAGTAACCAATCAAAAGGGCGGGGTCGGCAAGACTACGACGACGGTTAATTTGGCGGCGGGGTTGGCGCAATTAGGCCAGCGCGTCTTGTTGGTCGATCTTGACCCGCAAGGCAATGCGACCATGGGCAGTGGCGTTGAAAAACGCCACCTGACGAAGACGGTGTATCAGGTGTTAGTGGGCCAGGCGAGCTTGCAAGAGGCGCGCGTTGTGGCGGCTAAGAATGGTTATGATGTCCTGCCGGCTAATCGAGAGTTGGCCGGCGCGGAGGTTGAGCTGGTCGATGAAGAGCGGCGGGAGTTTCGCTTGCGTGCGGCCCTAGATGCGGCGCGTGCGGATTATGATTTTATGTTGATCGATTGCCCGCCGGCGCTTAATTTGTTGACCATCAACGCGTTGACGGCGGCTGACGGGGTGATGATACCTATGCAGTGTGAGTATTTTGCCTTAGAGGGATTGTCTGATCTGGTCAATACCGTGCGCCTGATCAAGGGTCGCCTGAATCCCGGCATCGAGATTGCCGGCTTGGTGCGAGCGATGTATGACCCGCGCAATCTATTGTCACAACAGGTCTCTGAGCAGCTAAAGCAGCATTTTGGCGACAAGGTCTATGACGCGATCATCCCGCGCAATGTTCGCTTGGCCGAGGCGCCGAGTCATGGCCTTTCGGTGTTGGCCTATGACAAGGCGTCTAAGGGCGCACAGGCGTATTTACAACTGGCGCAGGAACACTTGCGCCGCCATTCGGGGAGATAAAACATGGCAAAACTAAAGGGTTTGGGGCGTGGATTGGATGCCTTGTTGGCAGACGATGTGCAGAGCGAGGGTGAGCGCTTACTCTTGTTGCGTTTGGATCAATTGGTGCCGGGTAAGTATCAGCCACGCACCCACATGGATGAGACGCACTTGGCCGAGTTGGCGGAGTCCATTCGTAGTCAAGGTCTGATCCAGCCCATCTTAGCGCGTGGCCTGCCGGGCGGCGGTTACGAGATCATTGCCGGGGAGCGGCGTTGGCGCGCGAGCCATCTGGCCGGGCTGACCGAGGTGCCGGTTTTGGTGCGTAATGTCCCGGATGAGGCCGCGCTCAAGATGGCCTTGGTGGAAAATATCCAACGCGAGGACCTTAACCCGCTGGAAGAGGCCTTAGGTCTGCAACGCTTGATTCAAGAGTTTGGTATGACGCATCAAACAGCGGCGGAATCGGTGAGTCGCTCGCGTTCGGCGGTGTCAAATCTGCTGCGCTTGTTGCAATTGGCGAAGCCGGTACAAGCCCTGTTAATGGAGGGACGTATTGATATGGGCCATGCGCGCGCCTTGTTGCCGCTCAAACCTGCTGCTCAGATCGATGCCGCGCATGAGATTGCGCGGCGCGGTTTGTCGGCGCGTGAGGCCGAGAAGCTTGCCGCGCGCATGTTGGCGCCGCCGCCGGTTCAGCGCGAAAAAGATCGTGATGTCATGAGGTTGGAGGAGGAGCTGGCGGAACGCTTTGCGACCGCGGTGCAGATCGCGGCGAATCGCAAGGGCGTGGGGCGGGTCAGTTTTCACTTTGATAGCCTAGATCAACTCGATGCCTTGCTGGCGCGGATGCGCTAAAACACCACTATAAGAATATTTAATGGTTGCTTTGATGTTCTCAATCTCGTAGAATGGGCACCGTACAAATGACGAAGAGCTTTACGCGTGGTTTGTCCTTGCAGGGGCTTATTGCCACCTTGGGCGGCTTGATTTGTTGGGTCGTCTTGGGGTCTGCCTCGCTGGCATGGGGGTGGAGTGCGGGGGCGGCGATTGCGATGGCGCATTCTGGCCTCTTGGTCTGGCGCTGGTCGCAGGGTCGGCGAGTGTTTACGAGCGATCCTGGTCGTCATGTGATGGTTTTTTACCGCTCGGTGATCGAGCGTTATGTGTTAGTTATGGTCTTGTTGGCGGCGGTGTTGGGGGGGCTTCCAGGTTTGGATGCGCGTACCGTGTTGGCAGGCTTTGTAATGGGGCAGGTTGGGTGGCTAGCGGCTGCCTTGATCTGGCGTGACGGCGCTTAATGGCGCGCTTAAACAGAAGTTTAACGGAAATTTAACGGAACTGATTATGTCTGCAGAAGCACATACCTCCGCTGAATATATCAAGCATCACCTGCAAAACCTGACCTATGGTCAGCACGCAGACGGCTCATGGGGCTTGGCGCAGACGGCGGCCGAGGCCAAGGAAATGGGCTTCTTCGCCATCAATGTGGACACCATGGGGTTTTCCATCCTGTTGGGTGCGATCTTCCTGTTCCTTTTTCATGGCGTGGCCAAGCGTATCCAAGCCGGTGTTCCGGGCGGCATGCAAAACTTCGTCGAGTGGATCATCGAGTTCATCGACGGCGCGGTGCGCGGCTCGTTTACCTCCCGCAATAACATGGTTGCCCCGCTGGCCTTGACCATCTTCATCTGGATCTTCCTGATGAACCTGATGGATCTGTTTCCGATCGACTGGATCCCCGGTATTGCTACGCTCTTAGGGCTTCCGTTCATGAAGGTGGTGCCTACGACCGACCCGAACGCGACCTTTGGCATGGCGATCAGCGTGTTCCTGTTGGTGCTCTACTACAGCGTCAAGATGAAGGGCGTCGGCGGCTTTGTCGGCGAACTGACCCTGCAACCGTTTGGTAAATGGGGCCTACCCGCCAACCTGTTGCTCGAAGGCGTGAACCTGATCGCTAAACCCGTGTCGCTCGCGTTGCGGTTGTTTGGTAATATGTATGCCGGTGAGATGATCTTTATCCTCATCGCCTTGATGTTCTCGGGTGGCGCGGTGTTGGCGCTGACCGGTGGCGTGCTGCAATGGGCGTGGGCGGTGTTCCACATCCTGATCATCACCTTGCAGGCCTTTATCTTCATGACGCTGACCATCGTCTATCTGGACATGGCGCATCAGGAACATCATTAATCTATCTTTGACTTGTTGAAACAGGAGTAACAAATGACCGAAATTCAAGCTCTGCTTTTCATTGCTGGCGCCATCATGATGGGCCTGGGCGCACTCGGTGCCGCTGTCGGCATCGGCATCCTCGGCGGCCGTTTCTTGGAGGGCGCGGCGCGTCAACCGGAACTGATCCCGATGCTGCGTACCCAGTTCTTCATCGTCATGGGCCTCGTGGACGCTGTGCCGATGATCGCTGTCGGCCTGGCCATGTATGTCCTGTTTGCCGTTGCAGCCTAAGTTAATCTCAGCGTAACGAGCAGAAAGGAAGGCTTGGGGTATGAATATCAATATGACCCTGATCGGCCAGTCCATCACCTTTGCGATCTTTGTGTGGTTTTGCATGCGTTTTGTGTGGCCACCCATCGTCGCGGCCTTGGAGTTGCGCCGTAAAGAGATCGCCGACGGTTTGGCCGCGGCCGATCGTGGCCGCCACGAGTTGGAGCTGGCTTCGAAGCGCTCGGTGGATGCCTTGCACGAGGCTAAGCAGCGCGCCTCCGAGATCATTGCCTTGGCTGAAAAGCGTGCCGCTGAGGTGGTCGATCAGTCTAAGCACGATGCACAGGCCGAAGGCGAGCGCCAATTGACCTTGGCGCAGGCCGAGATTCAACAGGAAGTACACCGTGCGCGTGAGCAATTGCGCGAACAGGTGGCAGGTCTGGCGATTGCCGGTGCCGAGAAGATACTGCGTCGCGAGGTGGATGCTAAGACACACGCCGCGTTGCTCGAAGAGATCAAGAGCGGGATCTGATCATGGCCGAACTCACCACAATCGCGCGTCCGTATGCTGAGGCCGTGGCACAACTCGCTCGCGAGGGCGGGTCATGGCAGGCGTGGTCAGAGATGCTTGCCCTGTTGGCTGGCATCGCGTCTGACGCGCAGGTGTTGGACATGGCCCATAACCCGGCCATCCCGGCGGGGCGTGTGGTCGATCTGATCCTCGCGGTGGGCGGCGATCGTGTGAATGCGGATGCCGCAAACCTCGTGCGCCTCTTGGCCGAGAATAAGCGTTTGTCCTTGTTGCCGGTGGTGGCTGTCTTGTTTGAAGAGGCAAAAGCCCAGGCTGCGGGCGAAGTGGACGCCCACATCACGAGTGCCTACCCGCTGGATGAAGAACAAACCGCTGGCCTGCGCGCCCGCCTTGAGGCCCGTTTTGGGCGCACGGTGCAGGTGACGACCTCGGTCGATGTCGCCCTGATTGGCGGCGTGATTATCGCGGTGGGCGACGAGGTGATGGATGCCTCGGTGCGTGGCAAGATTGCTGACCTCGCGGTGGCGATGGCTGGCTAAAGTTAATGCAGTGCCTGTCTGTGGATGGTCCCAGACAGCTTGAAAAGATTGATGAACCCGGAGTCAGTATGCAACTTAACCCCTCTGAAATCAGCGCGCTGATCAAGAACCGCATCCAGAATATGGAGACCGGCTCGGAGCTGCGCACCCAGGGCACCGTCGTTTCGGTGACCGATGGCATCGTGCGTGTCCATGGCCTTGCCGAGGTGATGCAGGGCGAGATGCTCGAATTCCCGGGCAACACCTTTGGTATGGCCCTCAACCTTGAGCGCGATTCTGTGGGCGTCGTGGTGTTGGGCGAATACGAACACATCTCCGAGGGCGACACGGTGAAATGTACCGGCCGCATCCTTGAGGTCCCGGTCGGCCCCAGCCTGATTGGTCGTGTGGTGAACGCCTTGGGCCAGCCGATTGATGGCAAAGGCCCGGTCAACTGCACCGAGACCTCGCCGGTCGAAAAGGTCGCTCCGGGCGTGATTGCACGGCAATCCGTGTCGCAACCGATGCAGACTGGCCTGAAGTCGGTCGATGCGATGGTCCCGGTGGGTCGCGGTCAGCGCGAACTCATCATTGGCGACCGTCAGACCGGCAAGACGGCGGTGGCTATCGACGCCATCATCAATCAAAAGGGTACGGGCGTGACCTGTATCTATGTCGCCGTGGGCCAAAAGGCCTCGTCGGTCGCCAATGTGGTGCGCAAGCTCGAAGAGCATGGCGCGATGGCGCACACCATCATCGTCTCCGCGTCGTCGTCTGACCCGGCCGCGATGCAGTTCATTGCGCCTTACGCCGGTTGCTCGATGGGCGAGTGGTTCCGCGATCGCGGTCAAGATGCCCTGATCGTCTATGATGACCTGACCAAGCAGGCGTGGGCTTATCGCCAGATATCCCTATTGTTGCGCCGTCCGCCGGGCCGTGAAGCCTATCCGGGCGATGTGTTCTATCTCCACTCGCGCCTGTTAGAGCGTTCGTCGCGCATCAACGCGGCCGAGGTTGAGAAGCTAACCGGCGGCGCGGTGAAGGGCCAGACCGGTTCCTTGACCGCTCTGCCGATTATCGAAACGCAGGCTGGCGATGTGTCGGCGTTCGTGCCGACCAATGTGATCTCGATTACCGATGGCCAGATCTTCCTAGAGACCGATCTGTTTAACTCGGGCATCCGTCCGGCCATCAACGCCGGTCTGTCGGTGTCGCGGGTGGGTGGTGCGGCGCAGACCAAGGTCATCAAGAAGCTCGGCGGCGGTGTCCGTCTCGCCTTGGCGCAATATCGCGAACTGGCGGCCTTTGCGCAGTTTGCCTCTGACCTCGACGAAGTGACGCGCAAGCAATTGGAGCGCGGCAAGCTGGTGACCGAGCTGATGAAGCAGCCGCAATATGCCCCGATGTCGGTCTCGGCGATGGCGATCTCTTTGTTTGCCGTCAACCGGGGCTATTTTGATGATGTCGCTATCAATCGGGCGCTGGCGTTTGAATCGGCCCTGTTGGCCTTCCTCAAATCTAAATACGCAAGCCTGATGGACAAGATCGAGCAGGCCAAGGATATCGACGGCGAGGCGGACAAGAATCTGGTGGCCGCGATTGAAGACTTCAAGGCGAACGCGGCCTACTAAGGCTGGCGCGAGTTAGGTTAGAGAACTTAAAGGCAAAACATGGCAGCCGGCAAGGAAATACGCACCAAGATCAAGAGCGTAGAGAACACGCGCAAGATCACCAAGGCGATGGAGATGGTCGCCGCATCCAAGATGCGCAAGGCGCAGGAGCGGATGCGTCACGCCCGTCCGTATGCCGAGAAGATCGCGCAAGTGGCCGCTCACTTCTCCCATGCGCATTCGGAATACAAGCACCCCTTCTTGTTGAAGCGCGAGCAGATCAAGCGCGTAGGCGTGATCGTGGTGACGACGGATAAAGGCTTGTGCGGCGCATTGAATACCAATGTCTTGCGCATGACGGTCAACCGGATGCGCGAGTGGGACACGGCTGGCGTCGGCGTCGATGTCTGCGTCATTGGCAGCAAGGGGCTGGGTTTTATGCAACGCCTGGGCGCCAATGTCAGTTCGCAGGTAACGGCCTTGGGCGATACCCCGCACATGGAACGCCTGATCGGCCCGGTGCAGGTGATGCTGGAGGCCTATCAGAGCGGTAAGATCGATGCGCTTTACCTAGTCTATAGCCGTTTTGTGAACACCATGAAGCAAGAGACGCGTCAACAGCAGGTTCTGCCTCTGACCGATGAAGCGTCCCTTGGGAAGGTGGACAAGCATTGGGACTATATCTACGAGCCGGATGCCAAGGTCGTGGTAGATGCCCTGATGCAGCGTTATGTCGAGGCGTTGATCTATAGCGCGGTGGCCGAGAACATGGCCTGCGAGCAGTCGGCGCGGATGGTGGCCATGAAATCTGCGTCGGACAATGCCAAAGATGTGATTGGCGAGCTAAAACTGATCTATAACAAGACCCGTCAGGCCGCTATTACCAAAGAACTCAGTGAGATTGTGGCCGGTGCGGCTGCCGTTTAACGAGATAGACCTTATTTAAAATTTTTCAGGACCCTGAATAATGAGCCAAGGAAAAATTGTACAGATCATCGGCGCGGTGGTGGATATCGAGTTCCCCCGTGATGCGATGCCTAAGATCTATGATGCCATTACGATGGCCAGCCCAGCGCTGACCTTTGAGGTGCAGCAACAGCTTGGCGATGGCGTGGTGCGTACCATTGCCATGGGCTCGACCGATGGCCTGAAGCGTGGTCTGATGGTTGAAGGCACGGGCGCGGCCATTCAGGTGCCGGTGGGTCAAAAGACCCTAGGCCGCATCATGGATGTGCTCGGCGCACCGATCGACGAAAAAGGCCCGATTGGTGCCGAGGTGCATTGGGGCATCCATCGCAAGGCCCCGGCCTATGTCGATCTCGCCCCGGCGATGGAGATCCTCGAAACCGGCATCAAGGTTATCGACCTGATCATGCCGATCGCCAAGGGCGGCAAGGTCGGCCTGTTCGGCGGCGCCGGCGTGGGCAAGACCGTGACCCTGATGGAACTGATCCGCAACATCGCGGTGGAACACTCAGGCTTTTCGGTGTTTGCCGGCGTGGGTGAGCGCACCCGTGAAGGTAACGACTTCTATCACGAGATGACCGAAGGCGGCGTGTTGGACAAGGTGTCCTTGGTCTATGGCCAGATGAACGAGCCGCCGGGTAACCGTCTGCGCGTCGCCCTGACCGGCCTGACCATGGCCGAATACTTCCGCGACGAAGGCCGCGATGTGTTGTTCTTCGTTGATAACATCTACCGCTACACCCTCGCCGGTACCGAGGTCTCCGCGCTGTTAGGCCGGATGCCGTCTGCCGTGGGCTATCAGCCAACCTTGGCCTCGGAGATGGGCGCCTTGCAAGAGCGCATCACCTCGACTCGCACCGGCTCGATCACCTCCTTCCAGGCCGTCTATGTGCCCGCCGATGACTTGACCGACCCGTCGCCGGCGACCACCTTTGCCCACTTGGACGCGACCTTGGTGTTGTCGCGTCAGATCGCCGAGCTGGGCATCTATCCGGCGGTGGACCCGCTCGATTCGACCTCGCGTCAACTCGACCCGTTGGTCGTCGGCGAAGAGCATTATTCCGTCGCGCGGGCCGTGCAAGGCACGCTGCAACGCTACAAAGAGTTGCGCGACATCATCGCCATCTTGGGCATGGACGAGCTGGCCCCAGAAGACAAGCTGGCCGTGTCGCGGGCGCGTAAGATTCAACGCTTCTTGTCGCAGCCCTTCTTCGTGGCCGAGGCCTTCACCGGCGCGGCGGGTAAGTATGTCAGCCTGAAAGACACCATCGCGGCCTTCAAGGCCATCGTGGCGGGCGAGTACGACCATCTGCCGGAACAGGCGTTCTACATGGTAGGCACCATCGACGAGGTGGTCGAGAAGGCCAAGACCTTACAATAAACGCTGTAATAAGCGCGGAGAACGACTATGGCAATGACCATTCATGTAGATATCGTAAGCGCGGAGGCGGCCATCTTCTCCGGGCTGGCGGAGTTTCTGATCGCACCGGGCGAGGTGGGCGAGCTGGGGATTTACCCCCATCACACCCCCTTGATTACGCGCATCAAGCCCGGTTCTTTGCGCATCAAGCGGCCGGATATCGAGCAAGAAGAACTGATCTATGTCTCGGGCGGCATCCTTGAGGTGCAACCGGGTACGATCACCGTCTTGTCGGACACCGCCATCCGTGGCGCCGACCTCGACGAGGCGCGCATCCTTGAGGCCAAGCGGTCGGCCGAAGAAGCGATGAAGAATCGCGAGTCCGAGATGGATTACGCCCGTGCCCAAGCCGAGCTGGTCGAAGCGGTAGCTCAACTGCACGCCTTACAAAAGATACGCGGTCGGCATTGATACCGAGGGAGAAGCCCATTAAGCGGGACGCATCTTCACTCGTGTACGCTTTGGGTTCGCGAGCTATCCGGCTGCAAAGCATATGATTCCTTGCCCTCGGGGGCAATATGGATAGCAATCGCCTCCCTCATGCTGTGCCTTGCTTACACCATAAAATCATAGCATCTATGGCTCCTTCATGTCATGGATCCCTCCGCCGGATGAGACGGCGATCAGACAACAATAGGCGCACAGAGTCACGGGAGGGCTTGTTGTGAGCGATATTGTCAAGAGCAAGATTCGGCAGCTTTACTCTTTTCTGAAGGAAGCTAAGAGTGTTCGTAAGAGCATCGAAACCGAACTCGACATACTCTCTCGCAACGGGAGAATTCTTCTTAGTGGAGATGTGATTCGACTGCTGTAAAAGCGAGTGAATTGTTAGGGGTTTGCGCTGGCGGGGCGGTGCGACTTACGCGGATGAATCTCAAAAAAGGCTGCCTCGGCGGCCTTTTTTGTTGGGCGCATCCTTTATGATGCGGGTCTGTCTGAGAGGAAGCGATGATGATTAAAAAGATAGCGTGTGTGTTGGCCCTGTCGGCCGTATCAATGTTAGCGACGCACGGGGCTCAAGCGGCCAGTGTCGATGCGGTGCGGGTTTATAAGACCCAGGTCAAGACGGCTGATGGTGTCGAGGTGCCGTTGACCGTAGCGGTGCCTCCGGGCAAGGGGCCGTTTCCGCCGGTGCTGTTTGTCCACGCCAAACGCGGTTGGGATGAGGCCGAAGAGGCGCATGTGCGCGAGTTGGCGGCGCAGGGTTTTTTGACCGTGGCGCCGGACTGGATGAGTGGCCGCATGATCGAGCGTTGGCCCTCGGCGCATCTCCCAGAGAGTGAGTTAGATGTCGAGGCGGG
>QYQG01000068.1 GCA_007280375.1 Betaproteobacteria bacterium | reverse complement strand
TCCTCGGGCTGCACGCCGACGATCTGGATCGCCGGATTCTGCGCCTTCTGCTAGCGCGAGCAACCCATGCTCGTCCCCGTCGTCCCCATGCTGGAGACCAGATGCGTGATCGTCCCCGCCGTATCGCGCCAGATCTCCGGCGCGGTCGTCTCCTCATGCGCGCGCGGATTATCGGGGTTAGAAAATTGGTCGAGCAAACGCCCCCCACGCGCCACAGCGATCTGCGCCGCCCGGTCGCGCGCGCCCTCCATACCCTCCGCCTGCGTCACCAAGACCAGCTCCGCGCCGTAGGCGCTCATCGCCTGGCGCCGTTCTACGGACAGGTGATCGGGCATCACCAACACCATCTTGTAACCCATCATCGCCGCCGCCATCGCCAGTGCAATACCCGTATTCCCCGAAGTCGCCTCGACCAAGGTATCGCCGGGCGCGATCTCACCGCGCTGGGCGGCACGCTGGATCATCGACAAGGCGGCGCGATCCTTCACCGAACCGGCCGGGTTATTACCCTCCAGCTTCAACAACAGCGTATTCGTCGTCGCCCCCGCCATGCGTTTTATCCGCACCAAAGGGGTATTGCCAACGGTCTCTTCCAAGGTCAAAAAACGCATGCTGAGATCTCCGCGTGTATCGCCTGCAAGGCCGCCAAGGGGTCGTCCGCCTGCGTGATCGGCCGCCCAATGACGAGATAATCCGCACCCGCCGCCAAGGCCGCCGTCGGCGTCAAGATGCGCCGTTGATCGCCCGTCGCACTGCCGGCGGGACGAATCCCCGGCGTTACCTTGATAAACCCCGCGCCCAATTCGGCGGCCAGCACGGTCGCCTCCTGCGCCGAACAAACCACGCCATCTAACCCTGCCCCTTGGGCCAGACGCGCGAGGCGCAAGACCTGCGCCGGCGGCTCGACATCCAGCCCGATGCCAGCCAGGTCCTCGCGCCCCATGCTCGTCAACACCGTCACCGCGATCAACAACGGCGGCCGCTCATACGCCGCCAAGGCCGCACGCGCCGCCTGCATCATCAGCAGACCGCCGCTGGCATGGACATTCACCATCCACACCCCCAACCGCGCCGCCGCCGCACACGCCTGCGCCACCGTATGCGGGATATCGTGAAACTTCAGGTCCAAAAAGACGCTATGCCCCATCTGCTGCAAGGCCTCCACCACCGCCGGCCCGGCGCTGACAAACAACTCCTTGCCCACCTTCACACGGCACAACGACGGGTCCAACTGCCGCGCCAGACCCAAGGCCGACGCGGCATCGGCGTAATCCAACGCGACAACAATACGCGGGTTAGTCATCGTTGCATCGCCTTGATACGGGCCGCGCGCCGCTCTAGCTTTTCAGCATCGTTGATTCGGTTAGTCGCACGATACAAGGCCGCAAGGTTGTTGAGGCTCAGCGCCACATCGGGGTGATCCGCACCGAGGACCTTCTCCAAAATCGCCAGCGCGCGCTTCATCAACGGCTCGGCCGCTCCGTAGTGGCCTTGATCCCTATACAACTCCGCGAGGTTGTTGAGGCTGGTCGCCACGGCGGGGGGATTCTCACCAACATTCACCTCAGCAACGGCAAGGGCCTTTTTCGCCACCACCACCCCGCGCTCGTACTGACCCGCGCGCAATAGACTTAAGACCTCGTCGTTGAGGATGTCCCATTCAACCCCTGCGCCCTTGGCGAACGCGGGCGAAACCATCAGCGCGGCCACCAGCAGACCCACCCCCAGCAGATTCTTAATCAGCGTATTCATACCGTCACCACCAATCCAAAGGCATCAGGTTAGCACAACAACAGGGTAGAGTCCCCTATGTGGAGCCCTCGCCTCCGCCAAGGCAGGCGCAAGGACCGACGCTAATGACGAGGCAGGCACGGAATGCTAGTCACATATACATTCAGTAGACTCAAAAGCATCCTTAGTGGTATATTTCTCAGACAGTAGACTCTTTTGAATCCATCCATGGAAATATCCAAAACCGTTGCAGAGTGGGAATCCGACCTAGGATCGCAGGTACGCGCCCTGCGTCTGCGTGCCAACCTCGATCAGGTTTCGTTAGCGGAACGAGCGGGCATTGGATTGACTGCGCTCAAGAACCTTGAATCTGGCAAAGGGGCGACCGTTAAGACCTTGGTCAGGATGTTGCGCGCGCTAAACCGCGCGGAATGGCTCTTAACGCTGGCACCGTCCGTCAGCATCAGCCCATTGCAGATGCTCAAGGCCAAATCGATGCGCCAACGGGCGTCACCGAAAAACACTCGCCAAGGCAACGGAGACGAGCATGGACATTAAACCCGTGACAGCCGTAGAGGTCATGCTTTGGGGGCAGCGCGTGGGTGCACTGGCCTTTGATCCGCGCGTCAATTTCTATGTCTTTGAATATGAACCTGCCTTCGTGAAGAGCGGCATCGAGATCGCGCCATTGACCATGCCGCTTACACACGCGGGAGAGCCTTTTGTGTTTACCAATCTGCCTGCGGCGACATTCAAACGATTACCAGCGGCGATTGCAGATGCCTTGCCCGACGATTTTGGTAACGCGCTTATTGATGCCTGGATGATGGGCAAAGGTTTCAACAGAGAGGCCATAGGTTCATTAGATCGTCTGGCCTATATGGGGAAGCGAGGCATGGGCGCGCTAGAGTTTCGCCCCATGCGCGGCCCCCATGTTGCCAGCCATACGGCCATTCGGCTCAATCGCCTTGTAGAAGGGGCGCGTCACGCGGTGCGAGGGGACTTTGACACGGATGCGCACAGTAAGGCCGCGTTAGCCCAGATTATGCAGGTGGGGACTTCTGCGGGGGGCGCACGCGCAAAGGCCGTGATTGCTTGGAATCCAGATACCCATGAAATCCATGCGGGGCAGTTCGATGTCGCTCCTGGCTTTGAGCATTGGTTGCTCAAGTTTGATGGCATAGGCCCAGACACGGAATTGGGAGGCGGTGCTGACTATGGTCGTATCGAATATGCCTACCACTTAATGGCCGTGGCGGCGGGTATCCAGATGTCGCCGTGTCGTTTGCTAGAAGAAGGAGGTCGAGCACACTTTATGACCCGTCGCTTCGATCGGGCGATCACGGCCGAGGGTCAAACAGTCAAATATCATCTGCAAAGTCTGTGCGCCATGAGTCATCTGGATTATAAACAACGCGCCACGCATACCTACGCGCAACTTTTTATGACGATAGCCCAACTCAAATTGAGTGAGGATACCAAGGTTCAGGCCTTCCGCCGTATGGTGTTCAATATCATGGCGAGAAATTGTGACGATCACACCAAGAACTTTGCTTTCCGATTAAAACCAGGCGAGGCGTGGGAACTGGCCCCGGCGTATGACATAACCCACGCCTACAACCCGCAGGGCGAATGGACTTATCAGCACCTGATGAGCGTGAATGGAAGGTTCAAGCACATTAACCGCGACGACTTATTACGCGTAGCAGATCGTTTTTCTGTCGGACCTGCACACAAGGTCATCGACCAGGTCACACATGCCCTAGCCGATTGGCCGCAGTTTGCGCGTGAGGCTGGGTTGCATCAGACCCGCGCGGAGCAGCTTCGTGCCGATTTTCAACTGATGCATTAAGGTAAAACAACACCCCCGTCAACCCGCTAGTCCCGATGCATCCGTTCCGGCGCGAGGGTTTCCCAGCGGGCACAGGCTGGACATTGCCAAAAATGCTGGCGAGCCTTGAAGCCGCAGGCGCGGCATTGATAATGCGATTCTCGCGCAGCCTGGCGGTGGACAAGATCTTGTGCCACGCGCAGTTCTAGACTGGCCTGATCGGAGGCGGTCTCAGCCTGTAGCCAATCATCCAACACCAGTAGATCGGGCGTGTGACGCAGGGCCTCAGCCGCCATCGTCCGCGCCGCCGCCCAGCCTTGATGTGTGGCGATGAGTGTGAATAGGCTGTGGGCAAGGTCAGCGCTAGCGTGGCGCTCCAGACAGGCACGCAGATAGGCGATGCCCTCGGCCTGCTCGCCTCGGCGTTGATGGGCGGCAAAGATGCGCTCGGCGACCAAGGGGAGATAGGTCGGCTGCACCTGCTCGACGCGCCGCCACTGCGCCAGCGCCGCCGCGTCATCACCCGCCTTGGCTTCGAGATCGCCGAGCAGGATCAAGGCGCGGATCGGTTTCGCGCTCGATGCAATCGCCTCGGTCAGATGGACTCGCGCCACCTCCACTTGACCGGCCAACAAGGCATCCAGCGCCTGCTCACACCGGTAATGCGCAATCTCGCCCGCACGCCCATCCTCGCCTGCCGCCACGAGGGCTTGCAAGGTCTCCGTCGCGCGCGCCCACTCCTTTTCAAGAACAAATATCTGTTGCAAGTTTTGCAAGGCCTCGCGGGCGTAGGGGCCGTCCTTTAGGCGCATAAAGGTGTCTTCGGCGCGATCCAGCATCCCCGCCTTGTGGTAATCCTGACCCAATTCATAAAGGGCGCGCGTGCGTTGCTCCGCGTTAAGATCTATGCGATCGACAAGGTTCTGGTGCACCCGCAAGGCGCGATCAACCTCGCCACGACGACGGAATAAGGCGCCCAAGGCAAAGTGCAGGTCGAGGGTATCGGGGTCCAACTTGGCCAGTTCGAGAAAGGACTCAATCGCCTGATCGGGCTGTTCATTGAGCAGGTAAGAGAGGCCCTTGAAATAGGAGTCGGGAACCGCGCGCGACTCCTTGACCACATCGCGCATATCGACCCGTGCGGCCAGCCAGCCTAAGGCAAAGAAGAGCGGCAACAGCAGGAGATGCCAGGTTTCGAGTTCCATGCGAGCAGAGCCTAGACTAAAGACAAGGGGATCAATTGTAATATGGGGCATGCCCCAAAAAACCTAAAGAGCACAGCAAAAACGCAAAAACGGCACCCGAAGGTGCCGTTTTTGTTTATGAACTAGCGAACAGATGATTAAGCACTACGAAACCACAACATCAACGCAATCACGCAACTCCTTACCCGCCTTGAAATGCGGCACAAACTTGCCCGCAACCGAGACCTTCTCGCCATTCTTAGGGTTACGCCCCAGACGCGGCGGACGCCAACTTAACGAGAAACTACCAAAACCCCGAATCTCAATGCGACGCCCTAACATCAAGGTCCCCACCATCGTATCCAACAGGGTCTTGACCGCAAGTTCGCCATCTGCCGCTTGCAACTGCGGATGACGCGCAGACAAGCGGTCTATCAATTCAGATTTGGTCATAAACGGTCCAATTAGGCGTTAGTTTCGAGTTTGGCCTTCAGCAGCGCGCCCAAGTTGGTCGTGCCCGCATTGACTTGTTGCTCAGAGGAGATCTTCTTCATCGCCGTCGCTTGTTCAGCCATGTCACGCGCCTTGATCGACAGGTTGATCTGACGGTTCTTGCGATCGACATTGATGATGACGCACTCAACCGTCTCGCCCTCTTTGAGGTGGGTACGGATGTCTTCAACACGGTCACGCGACACTTCAGAAGCGCGTAGATACGCCTCAACGCCCTCAGCCAAGAGGATAACCGCGCCCTTGGCATCGGCCATCTCTTTGACCGTACCGGTGACGATAGCGCCCTTGTCGTTGATCGTCACAAAGGCCGTGAACGGATCGCTGTCAAGCTGCTTCACGCCCAGAGAGATGCGCTCCTTGTCAGTGTCGATCGCCAGCACCACGGCATGGACCTCGTCGCCCTTCTTGTAATCGCGCAGGGCCTCTTCGCCCGGCTTGTCCCAGGACAGGTCGGACAGGTGCACGAGGCCGTCGATGCTGCCATTCAAGCCGATGAAGATACCGAAATCGGTAATGGACTTGACTTGGCCAGAGACCTTGTCGCCCTTCTTGAAGGACATCGAGAACTCTTCCCACGGATTGGCCTTGCACTGCTTCATGCCCAGCGAGATACGGCGGCGTTCTTCGTCGATCTCCAACACCATGACCTCGACCTCGTCGCCCAAGGAAACCATCTTGCCCGGGTTGATGTTCTTGTTGGTCCAATCCATCTCGGAGACATGGACTAGGCCTTCGATGCCCGGCTCGATCTCGACGAAACAGCCGTAATCGGTGAGGTTCGCGACCTTACCGAAGAGACGGGTTTTGGCCGGATAACGACGCGCCAGGCCCACCCACGGGTCTTCGCCCAACTGCTTCATACCCAAGGAGACGCGACCGCGCTCTTGGTCAAACTTCAGCACCACCGCCGTCACCTCATCGCCCACGGCAATGACCTCGGACGGATGCTTGACGCGACGCCAGGCCAGATCGGTGATGTGCAACAGACCATCCATGCCGCCCAAATCGACGAAGGCACCGTATTCGGTGATGTTCTTGATGACGCCCTTGATGATGGCGCCTTCTTTGATGTTCTCCAGCAGAGCCTGACGATCAGCACCCATGCTGACTTCTAGCACGGCCTTACGCGACACGACCACATTGTTACGCTTACGGTCGAGCTTGATGACCTTAAGATCGGTCTCACGGTTCTCAAACGGCGTGGTGTCCTTGACCGGACGGTTGTCCAGCAACGAACCCGGCAAGAAGGCACGGATACCGTTGACCATGACGGCCAAACCGCCCTTGACCTTGCCCTGAACCTGACCTTGAATGACGCGCCCCTCTTCCATCGCGGCTTCTAGATCCAGCCAGGCCGACAGGCGCTTGGCGCGATCGCGCGACAGCTTGGTGGCACCGAAACCGTCTTCGATAGACTCGATGGCGACCTTGACGAAATCGCCGATAGCGACCTCAAGCACGCCCTTGTCGTTATGGAATTCTTCTAAGGGAATCAGGCTCTCAGACTTGAGGCCGGCGTTGACGGTAACAAAGTTATGATCGATCCCCACCACCTCGGCGGTGATGATCTCGCCAGAACGCATTTCTTGGCGGGAGATGCTCTCTTCAAAGAGGGCGGCAAAGGATTCAGCAAAAGATTCAGTGGCTTCGGTTGCGGTTTGGGTATCAGTAGACATGAGGACTCGTTAAAAAAACCGTTAGGCAAGACGCCCGGACGGGTTGCGTTTTAAGTTAATAAAGGTTAAGTTAAATTCGCACTAAAAAACCGCAAGTTACCTTGCGGGACGGTAAAGACTAGCGCGATCTTCATCGCGCCAGACCCAGGTTAAAGCCCATGGGTTAAAGCCTAGGGTTAAAGCATCAAAGCGCCGCTGCGTAGGCCTCTAGCACCCAGTTCACGGCATCATCTATGCCCATGGACGAGGTTTCCAAAAGCCGCGCATCCGCGGTTTTCTTTAAGGGAGCTGCCGCCCGAGCCGCGTCACGCGCGTCCCGTTCTTGCAGGTCCTGCAGAAGGGCGGAGAGATTAGCACCGAAACCTTTTTCGATCAACTGTTTATAACGGCGATTTGCGCGCTCGGTGGCGGTGGCGGTCAAAAAGATCTTAAGCGTTGCGTCCGGGAACACTACCGAACCCATATCGCGGCCATCGGTAACAAGGCCCGGTGCCTTGCGGAAGGCGTGTTGCAGGTCGAGTAAGGCGGCACGCACTTGGGGCTTTGCTGCAATCTGAGACGCCGCACGACCAGCCTCCTCGGTGCGGATCGCATCGCCCACCGCCACGCCGTTCAGCCACACCTCGACACCATCAAAACGCAGGTCCAGCCCGGCCGCCAGGGTCGCCAACGCGCCTTCGTCGTCCAAGGCCACGCCGCGTTGTTGCGCCGCATACGCGGTCACGCGATAGATCGCGCCCGAATCGAGATAATGAAAGCCCAAGGCCAGCGCCACCCGCGCCGCCACCGTGCCCTTACCGGAGGCCGAGGGGCCATCAATCGCAATCACCGGGATCGTCATACACATATCTTTGCAAACGCCTCAAAATAGGTTGGAAATGTCTTGGCCGTACAGCCCGGATCGTTGATGCGTACCGGCACACCACCCACCGCAAGCAAGGAAAAACACATCGCGACGCGGTGATCGTCATAGGTATCAATCGCCACATTCGGTGTCACCGTCTTAGGCGGGGTGATCTTGATGTAATCCGCGCCCTCCTCTACCGTAGCACCCAGTTTACGCAACTCGGTGGCCATCGCTTTGATGCGGTCGGTCTCCTTGACGCGCCACGAGGCGATATTGGTCAACAGCGTCTCGCCGCGCGCAAACAAGGCCACCACGCACAAGGTCATCGCCGCGTCGGGGATGTGGTTGCAATCGAGTTCTATGCCCTCCAGACGGTCGGCACAGTTGCGCCGGCACTCGATCCAGCTTTTACCCAAGCTCTTACCAAAACTCAGCTCGCAGCCCATGCGCGCCATCGCCTCGGTAAAGCGCACATCGCCTTGGATGCTATCGCGGCCCACGCCATCGACCCGCACCGGGCCGTGACCGATGGCCGCCGCAGCAAGGAAATACGAGGCCGACGAGGCATCACCCTCGACCTCGATCTCGCCCGGCGATTGATACGGCGCCGCCGGCACGGTGAACGCCTGCCAGCCCTCGCGCTTGACTGTCACGCCAAAGCGTTGCATCAGGTTCAAGGTGATCTCAACATAGGGTTTAGAGATCAACTCGCCCTCCACCCGTATCGTCACCTCGCGCCCCAACAGCGGTGCGGCCAGCAGAATACCGGTTAGATATTGGCTCGACACCGTGCCCTTGACCGTCACCTCCGCCTTGTCGTCTTTACCCTGCAAGACCACAGGCGCGATCTTCAGCGGCGGGAAGCCGTCGTTTTCTAGGTAGGTCACCTGTGCGCCCAACTGCCGCACGGCATCGACCAAGTCGCCGATCGGCCGCTCGTGCATACGCGGCACGCCCTTCAACACATAATCGCCCCCGGCCAGCGCACAGGCCGCCGTCAAAGAACGAAACGCCGTACCCGCATTGCCCAAAAAAAGTTCGGCCTGCTTAACCGGAAACACCCCGCCCACGCCCTCAACACGATAATCATCCGTGCCCGCATGGCGCTGCCAACGCACGCCCAAGGCCGTGAGTGCCTCCAGCATGACCTGCGTATCATCCGAGGCCAACAAGGCCTTGACCTCGGTCGTACCCGCCGCCAGCGCCGCCAACAACAAGACGCGGTTAGAGATACTTTTAGAACCGGGTAGGCGCACGCTACCCAAGGCCCCACGCGCGGCGGGCAGGTCGATAAAAGCGGAGGTCATGATTTATCCAGGGTTAAGGTCAATGATCGGCGGGCATGGCTGGCCCGCGCAAAGAGTTCAGAAAGTCGTTCGCGATCGTTCGTCGCCAAGAGCGTGCGCAGCGTGGCGAGTTGCGCCTGATACGCGTCCAATTCCGTCAACAGCGCATCGCGATTGGCCAGCGCAATGTCGCGCCACATCTCCGGATGACTGGCGGCGATGCGGGTAAAGTCGCGAAAGCCGCTGCCCGCATGGAGGAAAAAGGTCTCCGCCTCCGGGCGACTGGCCAACTCGGCCACCAAGGCAAAGGCGGCCAGATGCGGCAGATGACTGACCGCCGCAAAGATATGATCGTGGTGCACAGCCTCCATCTCGGTCACGCGCGCGCCGCAGGCCTGCCACAACGCGGTGACACGCGCCAAGGTCGCCGGCGCGTTTTCGGGCAAGGGTGTGATGATGACCGCCCGGCCATGAAACAACTCTGCCCGCGCCGCCGCCGCGCCGCTATCCTCCGCACCGGCGATGGGGTGACAGGGGACGAACTGGGCGATGCGCGTATGTGTATGTGTCTCCAAGGTCACCCGCGCCGCCGCGATGACTCCTTGCTTGGTACTGCCGACATCGACGAGGATCGCGTCGTCACGCAAGGCCGGTGCGGCCTCCGCCAACAACCCCGGCACCGCCCCCACCGGCGCGGCGATGCAGACCAGATCAGCACCCTGTACCGCCAGAGCCGCCGTTGTCGCCACGGCATCGAGGATGCCCATGCGCTGCGCGGTCGCTAGGTTCGCCGCGCTACGGCCATAGCCCACGACCGTTTCCACCACACCCGCACGGCGCAAGGCCAGCGCGAACGAGCCGCCGATCAGCCCCACGCCCAAGATCGCTAGGCGTTTAATCACAGCCGCGACGCCAAGGCCGTCAAGAAACGCGCGTTTTGTTCCGGCAGACCGACCGAGACGCGCAACCAGGCGGGCATCGCGTAGTTCGCCAGCGGCCGCACGATCACCCCTTTAGCCAACAAGGCCTGATGCACCGCCCCGCCATCACCCACCTGACAGCAGACAAAGTTTCCCGCCGAGGGGATAAACGCCAGCCCCAAGTCGGCGAAACCCGCCGTCAACTGCGCCATCCCCGCGTCATTGACCTGCTTCGACTGCGCCAAGAAATCGCCATCCGCCAAGGCCGCCTCCGCCGCCGCCAAGGCCAGACTGTTGACATTAAACGGCTGACGGATGCGGTTGATGAGATCAGCGATCTCGGTCGCGGCCAGCGCGTAGCCGACGCGCAAACCGGCCAGACCATAGGCCTTAGAAAAGGTGCGCGTGATGATGAGATTGGGATAACGGGCCAGCCACAGCAAGGCGTCCGACGGCTGCGCAAGAAACTCGGTATAGGCCTCGTCCAAGACCACGACCACCTCGGGCGGGACGCTGGCCAAAAACGCAGCCAGCTCGGCATTGCTCAGCAAGGTGCCGGTCGGGTTGTTTGGGTTGGCGATAAACACCAGACGCGTATCGGGACGAATGGCCGCGTGCATCGCGTCGAGATCGTGACCAAACGCCCGCGCCGGCACCGCTATCGGTTGCGCGTTGCAGGCCGCAATCGCCAAGGGATAGACCGCAAAGGCGTATTCAGCGAACACCGCCGAACGGCCCGGCGCGAGAAACACCCGCGCGATGAGTTCCAGCACATCGTTCGAGCCGTTGCCCAACACGATCTGCGCCCGACCCACGCCTAGCCGCTCGGAGATCGCCTGTTTCAGCGCATAGCCATTACCATCGGGATAGAGTGCGCCCTCGTCCAACGCGGCCAACACCGCTGTCCGCGCCAAGGGCGACATCCCCAGTGGGTTTTCGTTCGAGGCCAGTTTGACGATCGTCGTCGCGTCCAAGACAAATTCACGCGCCAGTTCGGCGATCGGTTTGCCCGGCACATAGGGCGCGATGGCGCGAATATGCGGCAAGGGGATCATGGCCGAACACGCACTCATTGCACCGCCACAGGGTAAGACCCCAGCACCTTCAGGAAGGCGACCGTTTTTTCGAGATCGATCAGCGCCGCCTTCAAGGCCGGATCATTGGCGTGACCCTCGGCATCGACGCAGAAGACATATTCCCACAACTCATTACGCGCGGGCCGCGTATTCCAACTAATCAGGTTGATGCCATGCGTGGCAAACGGGGCGAGGAGTTCCACCAAGGCCCCCGGACGGTTGCTGATCGACACCGCCAAGGAGGTGCGGTCGCGCCCCGACGGCGGCACTGCCTCGTGCGCCAAGACCACAAAGCGCGTCGTATTGCGCGTCGCGTCCTCGATGTCGCGGGCGATGAGTTGCAGACCGTGATAGTCCGCCGCCAACTCGCCGCCAATCGCCGCCGCATCATCGCGTTCTGCCGCCAGCCGTGCCGCCTCACTATTACTCGCCACCGAGACCTGCTCAGCCGCCGGCAGGTTCTGCCGCAACCAACCCTGACACTGCGCCAGCGACTGGGCGTGCGAATAGACCACGCGGATAGTCTCCAGATCGATCTCCAAATCGGAAACACGGCGCATCAGGTTCTGCCGCACGCGCACAAAAACCTCGCCGCAGATTACCAGATCGGCATCCAACAACAGGTCTAGCGTGCGCGTGATCACGCCCTCGGTCGAGTTCTCGATCGGCACTACGCCGTAATGCGCCTCACCGCGCTCGACGGCACGAAACACCTCATCGAGGGTCGCCACTGGCAAGCGCGTGGCTGACTGACCAAACTGTTTGATCGCCGCCTGCTCCGAGAAGGTCCCCTGCGGCCCCAGATAGGCCACCGACAAGGGCTGCTCCAACGAGCGACAGGCCGACATGATCTCGCGGAACAGGATACTCACGCTGCCCGCCGTCAACGGGCCAGCGTTCTGCTCGGTCAGACGACGCAAGACCTGCGCCTCGCGCTCTGGGCGATAGACCGGCGTCGCGCCCTTGCTATGGCCGACCGACTGCGCCAAGCGGCCCCGCGCATTAAGCAAGGTTAAGATCTGGTCATCCACCGCGTCGATCTGGGCACGCAGTTCCGTTAGGTTCACATCAGTCATAATCATTACCCATAACGACGCGAAAAATCATGCAAGAAGGCCACCAAGGCCTGCACGCCCGCCAGCGGCATGGCGTTATAGATCGAGGCGCGCATCCCGCCCACCGATTTATGCCCCTTCAACTGCATCAAACCCGCCGTCGCCGCCTCGCTGAGGAAGGTCGCGTTCAGACTGTCATCCTTCAAAAAGAACGGCACATTCATACGCGAACGACACGCCGGGACGACCTTAGTCGTATAAAAGGCATCGCGATCCAAGGCCTCGTAGAGCAAGGCCGCCTTCGCGATATTGACCTTCTCCATCGCCGCCACACCGCCCTGCGCCTGCAACCAGCGGAACACCAAGCCCGCAATATAAAGGCTATAAGTCGGCGGCGTGTTGTACATCGACTGATTATCCGCAACGATGCGGTAATCAAACGCACTCGGACACGGCTTCATGGCACGCCCTAACAGGTCATCACGCACGATGACAAAGGTCAGCCCGGCCGGGCCGATGTTCTTTTGCGCCCCACCAAAGATCAGGCCGTATTTCGCGATATCGACCGGCCGCGACAAGATGTGCGAGGACATATCCGCCACCACCGGCACCTCGGCGCGCCCGATCTGCGCCAAGTCAGGCTCAAACGGGAACTCCACCCCGCCGATGGTCTCGTTGGTACAGGTAAACAGGTACGCCGGATCGGCCGACAGCCGCCACTCGGCCATCGCTGGAACCGTGGTATGGCCTGTCGCTTCCGCCGTCGCGGCGATGTTGACCTGCGCGTACTTGCGTGCCTCTTTTTGCGATTTTTCCGACCAGATGCCGGTCACCACATAATCGACCGTCGCCTTGTCGCCGAGCAGATTCATCGGGATGATGGCGTTCTGCGCGATCGCCCCACCCTGCATAAAGAGGATGCGATAGTTGGCCGGCACCTGCATGAGGTCACGGAAATCCGCCTCAGCCGCCTGCGCGATAGCGGTAAACTCCTTGCCGCGATGACTCATCTCCATGACGGACATGCCGCAGCCCTGCCAGTTCACCAACTCATCGCGTGCCTGTTCCAAGACCTCACGCGGTAGCACGGCCGGGCCGGCACTAAAGTTGTAGATGCGGTGCATAATCGAACAGGCTCATGAGGACATTCAAGCGGGTAATTCTACCAGCTATTAATCATGGCGAAGGTTCTCACTACCGTAGTTTTCGCGGGCAAGCCCGCTCCTACGGCGGTTCGTAGCGGCCACCCGCGTAGGAGCGGGCTTGCCCGCGAACAGCACTTACTCCTTGCCCGATCGCCAAATCGACGACACGATCCAGGCGCTGTTGATCACCGCGAGGGTAAAGCCCAACGCCCCCAGCAAGGGCAGGCCAAAGAAATCCGGCCCGCCCTCCACGGTCAGCACGATAGACGAGCCGACCACCAAGGAGGCGGTCAAGATCCCCATCGTTAGACGATTCGCGGCACGATTAAGCTGACCACCAAAGCTATCCAACCGTTTGAGGTCAAGGTCAATGCGCAGCCGTCCACGCCGCGCCTGACGCAACAAACGCACCAGATCGCGGGGCAGACCGGTCACAATCCCGGCCAACTCCTTCAGGCTGCGTTGCGTGCGCGCCAACACCGCCGTCGGCGTATAGCGCGCCTCCATCAAGGCACGGATAAACGGCTCCAGATCATCGACCATGTGGAAATCTTGATCAATCTGATGACCCAGACCTTCCAGCGTAATAAAGGTCTTAAACAACAAGGTCAGGTCCGCTGGCAGGGCAAGATTATTACCGCGCAAGATGGCCGTGATGTCCGACAACAGGCCACCGAGACGAATGTTGCGTAGCGACAGGTTGTCATAGCTCATCACCAACTCGGTCAGGTCATAGGCCAAGCGTTCCTCGTCGACCTCGGCATCGCCTGCCCACATGACCAGCACATCCAACATGCCGATCTCGTCCTTATTGATCAAGGCAAAGAAGAACTGGATCAACTGCTCACGCCGCGCCATCGTGAGCTGACCGACCATGCCAAAGTCGAGCATGCCTATCCGGTTGCCCGGCAAAAATATAATATTCCCCGGATGCGGATCGGCGTGAAAATGGCCATGCACCAAGATCATCTGCAACACCGCATCGGCACCGCGCCTCGCCAACAACGGCATATCGTAGCCAGCCTGCTGCGCCTCGCCAAGATCGGTCGCAGCGATGCCCTCTAGACGCTCCTGCACATTGACATTCTCACGGCAAAACGCCCAGTACACCTTGGGGATACGCACCGTATCATCTTGCGCAAACATGGCCGCAAAGGTGTCCAGATTACGCGCCTCTTTGACCAGATCGGTCTCGCGCAACAGCGAACGACGCAACTGGGCGACGATCTGCACCGGCCGATAATTGCGCGTCTCCGGCCATTCCAATTCTACGATCTGCGCGAGGTGATCGAGGATACGCAGATCGGCCTCGATCTTGGGTAGGATATCCGGGCGGCGCACCTTAACCACCACCGGCGTGCCATCCGGCAACACCGCCGCATGCACCTGCGCAATCGAGGCCGCAGCAAAGGCCTCCCGTTCAAACGACTGAAACACCGCATCGATCGGCTGACCGTAGGCCATCGCCAGCATCTGCTCGACGATCTCAAAAGCCACCGGCGGCACTTGGTTGTGCAGTTTCTCTAACTCCTCGATCCACTGCGGCGCAAAGACATCGACGCGCGTCGCTAGGATTTGCCCCAGTTTCACAAAGGTCGGCCCCAGTTCCGTCAAGGCCAGACGCAGGCGCACGGCCTGATCGAGGTGTCCGACATCCTGCGAAGGTCGCCAATGCACCAACCGCCCCGCGCGCTCCAAGGTGCGCGCCAGCCCCGAATGCTTGACCAGATCGCCCCAGCCATAATGCACCATGACAGAGGCAATCTCCTGCAAGCGGTGTAGATCGCGCATCAGCGCCATGGTTTCACGCAACATAGGTCATCATCCGAGAGAGAGAACCCGCATACTAAAACAGGCCGCGACAAAATGTGTGCTAATAACCCGTGTGTCCCGTGTTCACCTTAGAAACCGCTGTTGAACACAGATCATCGCGTTATTCGCCAGCAAGCTGGCTCCTACAGCGGATAAACCCATGAAGTAGGGCGGGCTAAAGCCCGCCCTACAAGGGGATCAACCCTTGCAAAACCACATAGCCCCCTAAATAAGCCTCTATTCACCCCTACCGCACACTTGATAATCATTCTCAACGGTGTACAATACCCCTATGAAACACACGGCTAACCTTGATCCCCTGGATCCCGCACTAACGCTGCTTGCCCACTTGCCCGTCGGTGTCTTCGCGACGGTGTGTTACATCGACGCCCAACACGAACTCACCGCCCGTCTGCGCGCCTTGGGCATCAAGCCCGGCAGCCGCGTCAGCGTCGTGCGTAGCGCACCCTTGTCCGGCCCCTTGCAGGTCCGCTCGGGGCAGACCGACATCATCCTGCGCCGCGCCGAGGCCGCCGCCATCCATGTCAACCCAACCTTTTGATAGCCATACATGAGTAAAGCCCGCATCGCCCTCGTCGGCATGCCCAACACGGGCAAATCCACCCTCTTCAACCGCCTCTCCGGCGCCTCCGCACAGGTCGGAAACTGGCCGGGGATGACGGTCGAACTCGAAAGCGCGCGCCTCTTGGTCGGCGCCCGCATGGTCGAGTTGGTTGATCTACCCGGTCTCAACAACCTACACGGCTTTAGCGAAGATGAACGCATCGCCCGTCACTTCCTTGAGACGCAGGCCATCGACGCCCTGATCGTCGTCCTCAACGCCACCCAGATCGAACGCCAACTCGCCTTTGCGCTACAGATCAAACGCCTAGGCCTACCGATTATCCTCGTCCTCAACATGGCCGACGAGGCCATCCGCCGTAGCGTCATCATCGACCGCGACGCGCTCGAAAAGGCGCTCGGCTGCCCGGTCTGCCTCATCAGCGCAAAATACGGCCACGGCATCCAAGGCGTGCGACACGCCTTAGAGACCTTACTGCACCACAACACCACCACGCCGCGCACACCGCTCCATCAGGCCCTGCACGAAGACGACGCCATCGAGGCCGAAAGCGCTGCCCTACTGGCCCACGCGGTACGCAGCCCGCAGACACCGGCGGCCACCTGGACCGATCGCATCGACAACATCCTCCTCCACCCCTGGCTAGGCATCGTCGCCTTCTTCGTCATCTTGCTCGGCCTATTCCAGATTGTCTACAGCGTCGGCGCGCCCTTACAAGAACTCTTAGGCGAGGCCCTAGAAGCCGCAAAAACCCAATGGCTAATCCCCGCCGCAGCCCACCTCCCTGCGCCCATCGCCAGCTTCCTCCTCGACGGCCTCTTTGACGGGGTAGGCACGGTCGCCACCTTCCTACCCATCATCCTCACCTTTTATCTGGTCATGAGCGCGGTCGAGGACAGCGGCTACATGGCGCGCGCCGCCTTCTTGATGGACGCGCTGATGTCGCGCATGGGTCTCGACGGTCGCGCCTTCGTCATGCAGATCATGGGCTTTGGCTGCAATGTCCCCGCCATCATGGGCACCCGCATACTGCGCAATCCGTTACAACGACGATTGTCGATGCTCATCATCCCCTTCTCGCTCTGCTCCGCACGCCTGCAGGTCTTTCTCTTTTTTACCACCGCCATCTTCTCGCCGCAGGCCGCGCCTTGGGTCTTACTGTCCTTTTATGTCCTCTCCTTTCTGGTTGCCTTCGCCAGCGCGTGGGTCTGGCGTGGCCGGGTCGGCGAACAAGAACCGTTGATCATGGAATTACCACCCTACCGCAGCCCAACCTTCTCCTACCTTGCCCTGCAATCCCTGCGCGAGGCGGGCCAATTCCTGCGTGGCGCGGGCGGCTTCATCATCGCCGGGGTCGCCATCATCTGGCTGCTCACCCATCTACCGTGGGGCGTAGAACCTGCCAGCGCCGCATCATGGGCCGGGCAACTGGCTGCCATCACCACGCCGATCTTTGCGCCACTCGGCATCGACACCTTATTGTCCATCTCGCTCATGTTCGGCTTCGTCGCCAAAGAGATCGTCATCGGTGCGCTGGCCGTCATCTACGGCGCAGGCCCGAACGAGCTGACCGGCGTCTTAGCGCGGAGCATGGACTGGCGACAAGCCTACAGTTTCATGCTCTTCACCCTGCTCTACACGCCCTGTCTCGCCACCTTAGCCGCCATCCGCCGCGAATCGCGCAGCCTGCGCTTTACTGTGGCCTCAACGCTCTGGTCGCTCGCCATCGCGTGGTTAGCCAGTTTCGCGTTTTACCAAACAGCCCTCCTTTTCTAACCCGGCACGGCGTTTCCCTAAACGCCCCCCGGACGGGCTAAGATAGCCCCATGCCCAGCCCTCTATCGCCCACACTGCCGCGTCACCTGCTCTACACGGTTGGCAGTGGCTTTCTCCTCTCGCTACTGCTCATCATCGCCATGAGCCTCAGCGGGCTTTCCGCCCTCACCGACGCCAACCGTAACCTCGAACACATCGTCGGCAGCGTGACCCAAAAGACACGCGAGGTCAACGAGCTGCGCGATATCCTGCACGACCGCATCCTCACCATGCACACCATCGTCATCCTGCGCGACCCGTTCGCCCGCGAGCTCATGATGCAGCGCTTCTACCAAATCGGTGGCGACTACATCCGCACCCGTGCCAAGCTCAATGCCTACACCCACACCTCACGCGAACAGACCCTCCTCAACCATATCGATGCGCTCACCTTAGAGAATCAACCGATCATCACCAAGACCGTAGACCTCGCCATCGAAGACCACACCCTAGCGGCCTTCGACCATCTGCAAAAAGAAGGCCTACCGCGCCAACAACGGCTGATCGTCCTGCTTGATCAACTCGTCCTGATCCAACAACAGATCGCCCACCAAGCCACACAAAACGCCGAGCGGGCCTTCATCGAGACCCGCAACCTGATGTTCCTCTTAGGGGTCTTAGCGCTGGCCCTCTCCGGGGTCGTCGCCCTGTTCATCCTCAAACGCATCCGCCGCCTAGCCGGTGAGACCGAACAGGCCCGCACCCGTTATCAAACCCTCTTCGAGACCAACAGCGACGGCATCGTCATCGTCGGACAACGGGGGTTCATCGGCTGCAACCCGGCCGCCCTGACGATGTTCGGCTTTAATGACGAGGCACAATTTCTTGCCACCCGTCCCATGGACCTCGGCAGTGATCCACAACCCGATGGCCGTGCCGCACCCAAGGTCGCCCAAGACTTCATCGGCACCGCCTTCAGCACAGGCCACGCCAGCCTAAACTGGGAGGCCAAACGCACCGATGGCACGACCTTCCCCGCCGAGATCGCCCTGCACGCCATGCACTTTGAAGGCACCCCCACCCTGCAAGCCATCATTCGCGACATCACCCCCCAAAGAGAGGCCGAACAGGCCATACAGGCCGCGCACACCGCCGCACTCGCCACCGCCACCCTCAAGACACAATTCATCGCCAACATCAGCCATGAGATCCGCACCCCCATGAATGGCATCGTCGGCCTAACCGATCTACTACAACGACAGCCGCTCTCAGAGCCACAAGCCGCCTATGTCCGCGCCATCCACGACTCTGCAGGGTCATTAACCCATCTTCTAAACGACCTACTCGATTTTTCCAAACTCACTGCTGGGCGGATGCAGATAGAACACATCCCCTTCGATCTACCCGCACTGCTCTCCTCAGTCGCGCTACTCTCCCAGCACCGTGCTGAACACGCCGGTCTCCAGTTTCACCTCGACCTGCCTGACACCCTCCCGCACGGGGTCATCGGCGACCCGCAACGCCTACGCCAGATCCTCATCAATCTGCTCGACAACGCCCTCAAATTCACCGCACACGGTACGATCCGCCTCGTCATTACACAGTCCCACGCCAGCGACCCCGCCTACCTGCTTTTTTCTGTCCAAGATACGGGCATCGGCATCCCAGACGCCGCCAAGGTCCACATCTTTGACCCCTTTATCCAAGCCGATGGCTCGGTTAGCCGTCGTTTTGGCGGCACGGGACTCGGTCTCGCCATCTGCCGCGAACTGGCCGAAAAGATGGGCGGCCAACTATGGCACACCGCCCCGAGCGACACCCCAGGCAGCCACTTCAATCTAGAGCTTCGCCTTGAAGGCACAACTCTTCCCACTCCGACCAGTGCCACCGCCGCCCTGCAGCCCCCGTTCAGCGGCCTCCGCGTCCTCGTTGCCGAAGATCACCCCATCAATCAACTCCTGATCCGCGACATGCTTATTGCGCTAGGCGCACAGCCCACCCTAGCCGCCGACGGTCAAGCCGCCGTCGAGGTCTACCGTGACAACCCCTTTGACCTCATCCTCATGGATTACCAAATGCCGATCTTGGACGGCCTCAGCGCTGCCCGCCAGATCCGCCGCCTAGAGGCCGACACCCATCGCCCCCGTTGCCCCATCATCGCCCTCACCGCCAACGCCCAAGACGATTTTGCAGAGGCCTGCACAGCCGCCGGTCTAGACGCACAACTCGCCAAGCCCATCCACCTCGAACACCTACAGACCGCCCTAGTCCGCGCACTCGGCCAAACCCCAGCCCCAACGCCACCCTCGCCTGCGCGACCACATCCAGCCTCTGCTCACCTAGTCACGCTGTTTATCGAAACCACTCAAAGCGACCTCGCCGCGCTAAGCACCCATCTCACCGAACAAAACCCCCAGATCGCGGCGCAACTCGCGCACCGCATCCGAGGTGCAGCGGCCTTCATCGGCGACGCTACGGGTGCAGAATACGCCCACGCCTTGGAACGCGTCCTCACACAGGCCACCGACCCTGCACACTGGACAGACGCGCTAGAAAGACTACAAACACATATCTCTCAGCTCAAAAATACGCGCTAATCCCGCCGCCTCAGCCCGACTAAGGGCTAGAATAGTGCCCATTCTGACTGTCAATCTCCATCAACATGCTTGATATCCAACTTTTGCGTAAAGACCTTGCCACCGTTGTCGCTCGCCTCGCCACCCGTGGCTACCCCCTCGACGCCCCGCGTTTTGAGGCCCTAGAAAACGAGCGCAAGGACATCCAAACCCGCACCCAAGACCTGCAAGCACAACGCAACACCCTCTCCAAACAGATCGGCATGGCAAAAGGCAAAGGCATCGATGCCAGCGACTTAATGCAACAAGTCCCCGCCGTCAACACCGCACTCGTGGACCTAGAGGCCCGCCTCACCATCGTACAAGACGCGATGCAGGCCTTCTTAGAGGGCATCCCCAACCTCCCGCAGGCCGAGGTTCCGGTCGGCAAAAACGAGCATGACAATGTCGAACTGCGGCGTTGGGGCGAACCACGCGCGTTCGATTTCACCCCGCGCGACCATGTCGACCTCGGCGAGGGCCTAGACCTGCTCGACTTCCCCACGGCGGTCAAGATCGCCACCAGCCGCTTCGCCCTGATGCGCGGCGACCTCGCCCGTCTGCACCGCGCCCTAGCGCAATTCATGCTCGACATCCACAGCGGCGAACACGGCTACGAAGAAGTCTATGTCCCCTACCTCGTCAACGCCGAGGCCCTGCGCGGCACCGGCCAGTTGCCCAAATTTGAAGAAGACCTATTCAAGGTCGGCGACAACCTCTACCTCATCCCCACCGCCGAGGTCCCGGTCACCAACATCGTCGCCGGCGAGATCATCCCGGTTGAAAACCTACCCATCCGGCTCGTCGCCCACACCCCGTGTTTCCGCTCCGAGGCCGGCTCCTACGGCCGCGACACCCGCGGCATGATCCGCCAACACCAGTTCGACAAGGTCGAGATGGTGCAAATGGTGCATCCCGACGACTCCAGCGCCGCCCTCGAAGAACTCACCGGCCACGCCGAGACCATCCTGCAACGCCTCGGCCTCCCCTACCGCGTCATGGCCCTCTGCACCGGCGACACAGGGTTCTCCGCCGCCCGCACCTACGACCTTGAAGTCTGGCTACCGGGGCAAAACGCCTACCGCGAAATCTCCTCATGCTCCAACTTCGAGGCCTTCCAAGCCCGCCGTATGCAAGCCCGCTTCAAAAACGAGGCCGGCAAAAACGAATTCATCCACACCATCAACGGCTCCGGCCTCGCCGTCGGCCGCTGCCTCGTTGCTGTGCTAGAAAACTATCAAGAGGCCGACGGCAGCATCACCCTCCCCGAGGCCCTACGCCCCTACATGCGCGGCGTTGAACGCCTACACGCCGACGAGTCGTAACCCTACAATCGGGTAAGTGCCCGCGGGCGGGCGAATGGCGATAGCCGGATGGCGACTTATTTGTTCAGCAGCCGTTTCAACCACGAGCCCCCCGCGGGCGGTGCCGACTCATAGCGTTGCAAGATGTCGTAATAGATACGCACATTCTCCGTCAAAGCCCGCGCCTCACCGCCACGCGCATAACCATGCGCCAAACCCGCCGCCACCCGCGGATTAGCCAAGGCCGGCAACACCTGCTTCAGGTCCTTCCAAAGATGCGGATCTTTACCCTGCTGACGCGCCAGACGCATCGCGTCATCGAGATGCCCAGGGCCAATGTTATACGCCGCCAAGGCAAATAAGGTGCGATCCGGCTCCAGCACCGCCTCCGGCAAGGCGTCACGCAATTGCTGCAAATAGCGCGCCCCACCCAAGATACTCTCACGCGGATCGGTGCGATCAATCACGCCCAACTGATCGGCCGTCTGCTCGGTCAACATCATGATGCCACGCACACTGGTAAACGAACGCGCATTGCGATCCCATTGCGACTCCTGATAGGCCAAGGCCGCCAGCAGGCGCCAATCGATCCCCGTCTGCCGCTCCGCCAACAAAAAATGCGGCTTCAAGGCCGGCAGACGCTCACCCCGCAGACGCATGATGCTATCGACATCCACCTCGGCCAGGCGCGCCACATGCCCAAAATAACGCTCGCGGAGCTGTGCAAGCACCCCGCTCGCCTCCGCCTTCGCAAAGAAACGCTCCAGATCGCGCGCAAAACGACTCTCCATACGCGGCGACACCACCCACGACAAAGTCTGTGGCTGCGCCAGTTCAAAGGCCTGTTTCAGACCGGTCAGATAGTTTTGTTCTATCGCCAAGCTACGATTATCAGACACCGTGCAATCCGACAGGCCCTGAGCCACCCGCTCCAACAACTCCCCTTGCGTCGCCTCGCTGCGCCGTATCATCCGCCCCACACTCGTCGGCCTCAGCCCCTGCGCCCACAGATCCGCGCTGCCGCCAGCCACCACCTCGACCCGCAAGGACGCCTTACTCATAGTGAGACGCGCAACCAAAGCATCCAGCGTCCGCACCGGTTCAACCGCCTCACCACAC
>QYQG01000082.1 GCA_007280375.1 Betaproteobacteria bacterium | reverse complement strand
GGCTGTTTCAGCGCACCGTGGGCTGGCACGCGGCGGTCGATGGCGTTTCGCTGACCGTGGCGCGCGGCGAGACCGTGGCCTTGGTGGGCGAATCGGGTTGTGGCAAGAGCACCTTGGCGCGGGCGGTGTTAAACCTGTTGCCGGTGACCACGGGGCAGGTCATGCTCGACGGGCAACGCGTCGATGGCTTAAAAGGGACGGCGTTGTTGGCCTTTCGGCAACGGGTACAGATCGTCTTTCAAGACCCGTTTGCCTCGCTCAATCCACGCTTGCGCATCGGCGAGATCTTGGCCGAAGGGCTCTACGCCTTGCGTCCAGACCTGCCGCCGGCGCATCACACGGCGTATCTGGCCACGCTTCTAGGGCAGGTGGGACTGACGGGGGATGCCCTTGCGCGTTATCCGCACGCCTTTTCGGGTGGGCAACGGCAACGCATCGCCATCGCCCGCGCCTTGGCGGTGGAGCCAGAACTATTGATCTGCGATGAGCCGACCAGTGCGCTGGATGTCTCGGTGCAGGCGCAAATCTTGAATCTGTTGCAGGATCTCCAGCAGGCGCGGGGTTTGGCCTATCTTTTTATCAGCCATAACTTGCCGGTGGTGGGCTATTTGGCTGATCGCGTGGCGGTGATGCAAGCCGGGCGGATCGTCGAAGAGGGTGCGACGGAGGTCGTGTTGAGCGCGCCGTTGCACCCCTATACGCAGGCCTTGCTGGCGGCCGCACCGGGCAGGGCGCGGTAGTGGCTTAATCCGCCATGGCGGCCATGTCGCCATGAATATCGACACCGACACCGCCTATCGGTTGGATGGCCGCTGCGGGGATAGACTCACCGTGTCGCCAGGCGTGAACGGCGCTGCGTTTGCTGGCGCCGGTGACGATATAGAGACAGGCCTTGGTTAGGCTGAGGCGATGGGCGCTGAGTGAGACGCGATAGGCGGGCGGTTTGGGTGCGTTGAAGACGGCGAGGGTGGCAGCGGCGTGCCGGTCTTCTCCCCACGGATGACCGGGAAATAGGCTGGCGGTGTGGCCGTCTTCACCGAGACCTAGCAAGACCATATCAAATACGGTGATCGTTGATAGCGTCTCGGCATAGGCGGTGGCGGCGGTTTGCGCGCCGAGTTCTGCCGGGATAGGGTGTATCTGTGGTGCGGGTATCGCTACCTGTGATAGCCAGGCTTCATGCGCCATGTGACTGTTGCGATCGGGATGGTCTGCGGGCAGGCAACGCTCGTCACCAAAGTAGATGTGCCAATGTGCCCAATCCGCCGGGGCGAGTCTTAGGCGTTCGTAGATGCGCCGTGGGGTGGTGCCGCCGGCGAGGACGAGATGAAACGCACCGTGCTGAGCGATAGTGGTGTGCGCCGCATCAAGGATGATGCGTGTAACCGCCTGTTCTACCGCCGCACTATCACGATGGCCGTGCCAACGAGGTGTTGCAGAAGCAGGGGCGTGCGTCATGAAAATTCCACACAATAAGAAATATCGCTAGCTTACACTAAGGGCGTTATCGTTAACCTAAAAAGAGGACGCTATGCGCATGGCAATGATCGGTTTGGGCAAGATGGGTGGCAACATGGTGCGTCGTCTGTGTCGTTCCGGGGTTGAGGTCGTAGGGTTTGACCGCACTCCGCAAGTCGTTGACGATTTGGCTCGCGAAGCCGGCATGTTGGCGGCGACCTCGGTGACCGATGCGGTGCGCCAACTGACCGCGCCGCGTGTGGTATGGTTGATGTTGCCGTCTGGTGCGCCAACTGAAGACCAGTTGCATGATCTGATCCCCTTGCTGGCGGCGGGCGATATCGTGATCGACGGTGGCAATTCTAATTACCACGACAGTCAGCGGCGCGGGGCTGAGCTAGCGGTGCATGGGATCAACTTCATGGACGCGGGGACTTCGGGCGGCGTATGGGGTTTGGACAATGGGTATTGCCTGATGGTCGGCGGAACCCCCGCCGTGGCCGAGACGGTTACGCCGATCTTGCAGGCCTTGGCCCCGGCGGCCGATCGTGGCTGGGCACGCGTAGGGCCAGTGGGCGCAGGGCATTTTACCAAGATGATCCATAACGGCATCGAATACGGCATGATGCAGGCGATGGCGGAAGGCCTCGATTTATTACGCGGCAAGGAGGCCTTTGCCATTGATCTGGCACAGGTGACGGAATTATGGCGACATAGTTCGGTGGTGCGGAGTTGGCTACTGGATCTGACGGCTGAGGGTTTGAAGGAGGATACGGCATTGACGACGATAGCCCCCTTTGTGGCGGACTCAGGCGAAGGTCGCTGGACGGTCGTTGAGGCGATCGATCAAGGGGTGGCCGCGCCGGTCTTGAGTCTGGCCTTACAGATGCGTTTTGCGAGTCAGGATACGCAGGGTTATAGCTACCGTTTATTGGCTATGATGCGTAATGCCTTCGGCGGTCATGCCATAAAGAAAGCGGAGTAGTCATGAAAACGATAGCCCCGAGTACCTTGGTTATCTTTGGCGCGGCGGGGAATCTCGCCCGCATCAAATTGATCCCGGCGTTATATCGATTGGAAGTGGCGCAACGATTGCCGGAGGAGATGTTGATCTTGTCGGTCAGTACCGAGGCGCGTAGCCGTGAGGTGTGGATCGATGCGGTCGGCGAGATGTTGAAGGCTAAGTACCCCGAGGGTCTAGACGCGCCGGCCTTTGCACGATTCTGTCAGCGATTGCATTACCATGGCAACCCGCCCGATGATTTGACCGCCTATGATCGATTAAAGACCCTGATTGATGGGAGCGGGAAGTTCCCGCCTAATGTGGTGTTTTATATGGCGGTTCCGCCGTCGATGTTCCCTGGCATCGTTGATCGTCTCGGCGATGTCGGTCTATTGAAGCAGACCATGGGTACGCGCCGCGTGGTCATCGAAAAACCCTTTGGCTACGACCTGTTGTCAGCACAGTCCCTGCAAAAGGGTTTGACGCGTCATCTGGATGAGCAACAGATCTTCCGCATCGACCATTATCTGGGCAAAGGGACGGTGCAGAATGTCATGGTGTTTCGGTTCGCCAATATCTTGCTGGAACCGTTGTGGAATCGGCATTATATCGATCATGTGCAGATTACCCATTCTGAATCTTTGGGGGTGGATGGGCGCGCGGGGTATTACAACGAGGCGGGCGCGTTGCGCGACATGATCCAAAGTCACCTGTTGCAATTACTTACCCTCGTCGCTATGGAGCCGCCCGTATCGATGGCGGCGGAGCATCTGCGCGACGAAAAGGTGAAGGTATTGAAGGCGATCCGGCCCATCCCTCAAAATGCGGTGCATGCACACGCCTTTCGGGCGCAATACACCAGCGGGGTCATCGACGGAAAGCCGGTTCCGGGTTATTTGGAAGAGCGCGGGGTATCTGCCGACAGTACAACGGAGACCTATGCGGCCCTAAAGGTGTTCGTCGATAATTGGCGTTGGTCGGGCGTGCCTTTTTATCTGCGGACGGGTAAGCGTATGGCAGAAGGAAGCTCGGCGATTTGTATCCGTTTTCGCAATCCGCCGCAAGATCTTCTGCGCCAGTCGCGTCACGATCATTCGCACCCAAATTGGATCATGCTGGGGATACAGCCGAATGATTGCTTGAAGATGGAGATTCAGGTCAAAGAACCCGGGCTGGAGTTGCATACGCGCACCTTGAGTCTGGATGCCACTTATCGTAAACAAGACGATGCGGATTACGATGCCTACGAGGGCCTGTTATTGGATGCCTTGGATGGCGATCATTCCTTGTTTCTGCGTTATGACGAGGTGGAATGGGCGTGGCGTGTCGTGGATCCGGTGCTCAAGGTGTGGGCGATGGAGCGTGAGTTTATCAATAATTACGCCGCAGGAAGCTGGGGGCCGAGGGGAACGTATCGCTTATTTGATCGCGAAGATCAATTCTGGCGGCATTCGCTGGATGTAAGCGGCGCAGATTTACAGGCGTATTGATCGGTGCTTAGGTAAAAAGAGCGCAGGCGTCTCGCCTGCCGGCGGTCTTAAAGACCGCGTATCAAGATGCCGTTGAGATTAAAGCGGTCGCCGATTTGACAGGCTGGCGCGTAGATCGTGCTTTTTACGATCGGTCTTGATGGGTGCAACAGCGGCGGGGGTCGCCGGAACGAGCACGGTTTGCGCGTTGGATAAGCCACCCTTGCGCGTGGTCTTGACCACATTATGGTCGCGCAACCATTGTAGGGGCACGCCAAAACGCTCGGCGATCTTGGCCATCGTGTCGCCCTTGCCGGGGGTGATGGCCTTGAGTGAGCTCTCGGCCTTGCCCGCCTGTTGCAGGTTGAAGTGGAAGGCCTCGACGCGATCCGCCGGGATCAACAGGCTGCTAGTGGTCTGGCCGCCGATGACATGGCGTTTCAAGCTGGGGTTGAGCTGGGCGAACTCGGTCATGCTCATCTCGGCCAGTTTGGCCGCGGTCGCTGCTGACATCGGCTGTTTGAGGTTGACCTGCATGAAATAGGCCTCGTTGTCGATCGGGGCCAGGCTCACGCGGAAGCGTTCGGGTTCGCGCACGATATTCCGCAGGGCGATCAGCTTGGGCACATAGTGGCGCGTCTCGGTCGGCAGGGCGAGGCTGGCGTAATCGACCGGCTTGCCTAGGCGGGCGTTCTTTTTGAGCGCCCGGGCGACACAGCCCTCGCCGCAGTTGTAGGCGGCAAAGGCCAAGTCCCAGCGGCCAAATTGGGCGTGGAGCTTTTGTAGATAATCGAGGGCGGCATGGGTTGCGGCGGCGACATCACGGCGGTTATCGACCCAACCGTCTTGTTTTAGGCCGTAGACCTTGCCGGTCGAGGGGATGAACTGCCACATCCCGGCGGCGGCGCGTGGCGAGGTGGCGGCTGGGTTGTAGGACGATTCGATGAAGGGCAACAAGGCCGCTTCCATCGGCATGCCGCGTTTGGCGACCTCTTCGACGACATGATAGAGATAGGGGCGGCTACGGTCAGCGGTGCGCGCTAGGTGTTCGGGGTGGCTGGCGAACCAGCGCTCGTGGGTACGCACCAAGCTCGGCGAGACCTCGTCCATGACAAAGCCAGCGCGGACGCGCGACCAAAGATCAGTTTCGACGGTGGTGATGGCGACAGGCAACGAGACGGTGGCGACCAACGCGAGGCCACCTGTGTGGGCGGGTTCGGGTTCGGCTTGGGCGGAAGTCGGTAGGAATAGGCTAACTAGACATAGCCAAGATATGGCGAATAGTTTGGTTTTAAAGCTGTTTTTTATGGCCGTGATGGCCGCGCTTCCCTGCCTTGATTGTTGTGTAATCTTGATAAGCATGTCCGGTAGTGTATCGATGACCTGGGCATAAGTCAATCAATGTGCCGTTATCGTCTAATCCGGTTGCGTTAATGTGGCCTTTTGTCTATGCTGTGCATAGGTGTATTTACTTAAGGAACATCTGCATAACCCCCGCCCAAACTGGCGCTGGCTAATACATTGAATTTAATGCGAGACTTTTCATGGCAAACGCCTAAAAACCACGTATTTCGCATGTTTT
>QYQG01000027.1 GCA_007280375.1 Betaproteobacteria bacterium | reverse complement strand
CCTCTAATTGCACCGCCAAACCGTCATCCCGCGTATAGCTTGTCATGCTGCCCCCGTTAAATTAAACCGCCCGTGTAAATTCAGCATGCGTCAGCAAATGCCGCACGCCCTCTTCGTCCCAGCCCAACTGGCTGACCTTGAGCAAGACCGCGCCCTCCTCGGGCAACACCGTCACCGCCTCGACGCCGGTAAACACCGTCAACTGGCTGGCGAGGTGTTGCGCCCGCACCGCATCCAACGGACCGACATGAAACATCTGCGTCTTGACCCTGGGCGGCGCTGTCATGGTCATCGCCACGATCAACCACGCCCCCATCAAGACGGCACAAAAGACAAAGGCTGCCGCAAAGCCGTAGTGCTGTGCCAACCAACCACCGACCACACCGCCCGTAAACAAGCCCAAGGCCTGCGCGGTATTGTAGACCCCCATCGCCGTCCCCTTGGCCTCGGGCGGCGCGATCTTAGAAACCAACGACGGCAGGCTGGCCTCTAAGGTATTAAAGGCCACAAAATAGAGCAACAAGGCGACCACCACGCCCCAAAAAGAATCCATGCTCGCGGCCAACAGCAACTGCGCGATCAGCATCAAGGCGATCGAGGCGACAAACACCGGCTTCATCTGACCGCGTTTTTCGGCCACGATAATGGCCGGGATCATCAACACAAACGAGATCAAGACCACCGGCAGATAGACCTGCCAATGTTGTTCAACCGCCAAGCTCTGTTTTAAGGCAAACGGCACCACGACAAACATCGCCATCTGCGCGGCATGCAAGGCAAAGATGCCAAAATTCAGGCGCAACAACGCGCCCTGGCGCAGACAATCGAGCAGCCGTGCCGGGTTGGTTTGGGCATCCGAGTGAAACGCCGTCACGCCCGGGTTGGGGGTATAAAACCGGACCACGGCCATCGCCGCTAGGGTCAACACGCCCGTCAGCAGGAACATCCCTGGCACGCCTATCCACGCATAGAGCAGCGGCCCAGCGGCCATCGAACCGGCGAAGGTCAGGCCGATGGTCATGCCTATCGTCGCCATCGCTTGGGTGCGTTTTTCTTCCCGGGTGAGGTCAGCCAACAAGGCCGTCACCGCGGCCGAGATCGCACCGGCCCCTTGTAAGGCGCGGCCAAAGATAATGCCGTAGATGCTATCGGCATTGGCCGCCACGAAACTGCCCAGCGCGAAGATCAGCAAGCCGAGCAGGATGACCGGCTTGCGGCCATAGCGATCAGAGGCCATGCCAAAAGGGATCATCAACAACGCCTGCGTCAGGCCATACGCGCCGAGGGCGAGGCCAATCAGGGTGTGGTCATCGGTCAAGGTCTCGGCATAGAGCGCGAACACCGGCAGGATGAGGAACATGCCCAGCATACGCAGGCCAAAGATCGCCGACAGCGAGCTAATAGCACGGCGTTCGGTGCGCGTTAGCGACACCGAGACAGTAGGAGTAACGGGAACAGTCACGAAAGGTTTCATATAACGGCTTCGATGCCGTATATTATCCGGTTTGCACTGCATACGGCCACAGCAATGATCCGAATCCGGGGTGCGCGCACCCATAATCTTAAAAACATCGACCTAGACCTGCCTCAACACCAGTTGATTGTCATCACTGGCCTGTCCGGGTCGGGCAAATCGTCGCTGGCCTTTGACACGCTCTACGCCGAGGGACAACGCCGCTATGTCGAATCACTGTCGGCCTATGCGCGGCAATTTCTACAGCTGATGGAAAAACCTGATGTCGATCTCATCGAGGGCCTCTCGCCCGCCATCGCCATCGAACAAAAGGCCACCAGCCACAACCCGCGCTCCACCGTCGGCACCGTCACCGAGATCCACGATTACCTGCGCCTCTTATTCGCCCGCGCCGGCACCCCGCGTTGCCCCGATCACGGCATCGAACTCGCCGCGCAGACCATCTCGCAGATGGTCGATCACTGTCTCACCCTGCCGGAAGAGACGCGACTAATGATCCTCGCGCCGCTGGTCGTGGGGCGTAAGGGCGAGCAAGTCGGCCTGATCGACGAACTGCGCGCGCAAGGCTTTGTGCGCGTGCGCATCGACGGCACGGTGCACGAGATCGACGCCGTGCCCAAGCTCGAAAAGAATAAGAAGCATACCGTCGAGGTGGTCATCGACCGCGTCAAGATACGCCCCGACATCAAACAACGCCTCGCCGAATCCTTCGAGACCGCCTTGCGCCATTCCGAAGGTCGCGCCCTCGCCGTCGAGATGGATAACAGCCGCGAACACCTATTCTCCGCCAAGTTCGCCTGCCCGGCCTGCGACTACGCCTTGCCCGAACTCGAACCGCGCCTGTTCTCCTTCAACAACCCCATGGGCGCCTGCCCGCGTTGCGATGGCCTCGGCCACATCCAATTCTTCGACCCTGAACGCGTCGTCGCCTTCCCGCATCTGTCCTTGGCCTCGGGTGCCATCAAGGGCTGGGATAGACGCAACGCCTTCTTCTATCGCATGTTGGAGGCCTTAGCCCAGCATTACGGCTTTGACCTGGAACTACCCTGGGATACCTTACCTGAACGGGTGCGTGAGATCGTTCTAAACGGCAGTGGCGACGAGGTTTTAGGCTTCTCATATCTCGCCGAGAGCGGCAAGAGCAGCGTGCGCAAACACACCTTCGACGGTGTCATCCCCTCGCTAGAGCGGCGTTACAAAGAGAGCGAATCGCAGATGGTGAAGGAAGACCTGGCCAAGTACATCGCCACCTGCACCTGCCCAGAGTGCGATGGCAGCCGTCTACGGCGCGAGGCGCGCCATGTCACCGTCGGTGGCGCGCACCTACACGAGCTCGCGCACCTGCCCATAGGCGAATCACTGGCCTTTTTCAAGGCGCTCGCCCTCGACGGCTACCGCGCCCAGGTCGCCGACAAGATCGTGCACGAGATCTGTTCGCGCCTAGGTTTTCTCAATAATGTCGGCCTCAATTACCTCTCCCTAGACCGCTCCGCCGACACCCTTTCCGGCGGCGAGGCACAACGCATCCGCCTCGCCTCGCAGATCGGCTCCGGCCTCACCGGCGTGATGTATGTCTTGGACGAACCCTCGATCGGCCTACACCAACGCGACAACGACCGCTTGCTCGGTACCCTGCGTCACCTGCGCGACCTCGGCAACACCGTCATCGTCGTCGAACACGACGAAGACGCCATCCGCAGCGCCGACTTTATCGTCGACATGGGGCCGGGTGCAGGCGAACACGGCGGCGAGATCCTCGCCCAAGGCACACTCGCCGACATCCTTGCATGTGAGCGCTCACTGACGGCTGATTACCTAACAGGTCGCACGACCATCCCCATCCCACCGCGCAATCCAGGGCGTGACGAGCGCCGACTCCGGCTCACCGGTGCCACCGGCAACAACCTAAAATCGGTCACCCTCGACCTGCCCCTCGGTCAATTCATCTGCATCACCGGCGTCTCCGGCTCCGGCAAATCCACCCTCATCAACGACACGCTGTACACCCAAGTCGCCGCCTTAGTAAACGGCGCCTCCGCCACGCCCGCGCCGTTCGAAAGCCTCACCGGCGTAGAGTTCTTCGACAAGGTCGTCAATGTCGATCAATCGCCCATCGGCCGCACGCCGCGCTCCAACCCCGCCACCTACACCGGCCTCTTCACCCCCATCCGCGACCTCTTTGCCGGCGTACCGGCTGCCCGCGAACGCGGCTACGAACCGGGGCGGTTCTCCTTCAATGTCAAAGGCGGGCGTTGCGAGGCCTGCCAAGGCGATGGCCTCATCAAGGTCGAGATGCACTTCCTGCCCGACATCTATGTCCCCTGCGATGTTTGCCACGGCCACCGCTACAACCGCGAGACGCTGGAGATCGAATACAAAGGACGCAATATCCGCCAAGTGCTAGAGATGACCGTCGAAGAGGCCAACACCTTCTTCGCCGCCGTCCCCGTCGTCAAGCGCAAACTGCAAACCCTGATGGATGTCGGCCTCACCTACATCCGCCTTGGCCAATCCGCCACTACGCTGTCCGGCGGCGAGGCGCAGCGCGTCAAACTCGCCCTAGAACTCTCCAAACGCGACACCGGCCGCACCCTCTACATCTTGGACGAACCCACCACCGGCCTGCATTTCCACGACATCTCGTTGCTGCTCACCGTATTGCAACGCCTGGTCGCACATGGCAACACCGTCATCGTCATCGAACACAACCTCGATGTCATCAAGACCGCCGATTGGATCGTCGACCTCGGCCCTGAAGGCGGTGATGGCGGTGGCTACATCGTCGCCGAAGGCACGCCCGAGGCGATCGCCGCCAACCCGGCCAGCGTCACCGGCCATTACCTCAAACGCCTACTCAAAGATCATGTCTGAACCCATACGACTCTCCAAACTCATGTCCGAACGCGGCCTCTGCTCCCGCCGTGAGGCCGATGTCTATATCGAACGCGGCTGGGTCTGGGTCGATGAGGTGCAAGTGGACACCTTAGGCACCAAGGTTGCGCCCGACTGCACCATCCGCCTGAACCGCGAGGCCGCCTTGCAACAATCACAGCGCGTCACCGTGTTGCTGCACAAGCCCGTCGGCTATGTCTCTGGCCAACCCGAACCGGGCTATGAACCCGCCGTCGTCCTCATCAAACCCGAACACCGCTGGACGGACGCCCCCAGCCCGGCCTTTAGCGGCCACTGGCTCAAAGGCCTCGCCCCCGCCGGACGGCTAGACATCGACTCGACCGGGCTTTTAGTGCTGACCCAAGACGGGCGCATCGCCAAACAACTGATCGGCGAAGATTCCGACATCGAAAAAGAATATCTCGTGCGCGTGGCAGGCCGGCTCTCGGAGGAAGGGATGCGGCTGTTGAACCACGGTCTGTCGCTAGACGGCAAGCGCTTGATCCCGGCGCAGGTCTCTTGGCAAAATGAGGATCAACTGCGCTTCATCCTAAAAGAGGGCAAGAAACGCCAGATCCGCCGCATGTGCGAACTGGTCGGCCTGCGCGTCGTCGGCCTCAAACGCGTGCGCATCGGCCGCATCATGCTCGGCAATCTGCCCATGGGCGAATGGCGCCTCTTGCGCCCTGACGAAGGGTTTTAGTGCCGCATCCTCGTGGGCATCATCGCCAGGTCCACCCGATCGCCGACCTTCAGCCCCAGAAACTCGGCCGCTGAGGCACGATTAGCGGCGATCTCGACGAGGCCGTTGGCGTTGACATGCCAAAACACCTCGCCTTTATCCGCCTCGGCAAAGGTGCGCCGCCACGACAGGGTACGCCCCTTGACGGTCATCCCTTCCGCAGACGAAAACATAGCGCCACGCAGGCCCGTCCACGCATTGCCGTAGTGGTCAATATAGATAACTCGGGGGAGGTCAGACGGATCAAAGACAACCTGTAAGTCGAGTACAGGCTCTAGCCCATCGGACGCAACGGCATCACCGCGTGCCAGACGCGCCGCAATCGGCGCGAAGAGGTCACGACCATGGAAGGTGTCCGACAGGTGTTCTGGTCGCCAGAGGATGCGGTAGATCTCTGTCCGCTGCGCGCGTTGGGCGCGCACGGACAACAGACCGTTGTCGGGGCCAACAAACCAGACCCCATCGGCCCGTACCGCGACCGCCTCGCGCGGCCCGCCCACACCCGGATCGACCACCGCCAAGACCACCGTCTCGGCTGGAAACGCGAAGGCGTCCAACAGGTGCGCGCCGGCATGGGCGTTGAAATCGGGTAGATCATGGCAGAGATCGACGATAGGGATGCCGGGCGCCTCGCGATGCAAGACGCATTTGACCTGCCCCACATACGGGTCAGCCCAACCGTAATCCGTCAGCAGCACGATCATGTAGCGCCCTTTTTAAGCATCCGCCCAGAAAACACAAAAGCCGGCACGATGGCCGGCTTTCAGTATGCCGCAAATACTTACTCTGCGGCAGCGTCTGCGTCAGTCCCGCGATCGACCAGTTCGACCAAGGCCATCGGTGCGTTATCGCCGACGCGGAAGCCGTACTTGAGGATACGCACATAGCCGCCCGGACGCGTCATGAAACGCGGGCCCAGGTCGTTAAACAGCTTGCTGACCAGGTCACGATCGCGCAGGCGGTCAAAGGCGAGGCGACGATTAGCCAGGCTAGGCTTCTTGCCGAGGGTGATCAGCGGCTCAACGACGCGACGCAGTTCCTTGGCCTTAGGCAGGGTGGTTTTGATGACTTCATGCTGCAACAAGGCAATCGACAGGTTGCGAAGCAAGGCCAGACGATGGCTAGAAGTACGGTTTAGTTTACGATTGGAGAGACGGTGACGCATATCAACCTCGATTTAAATTAGGACGATCCAAGCCCGCAGGTGGCCAGTTTTCAAGCTTCATACCCAGCGAGAGGCCTCGAGCCGACAAAACATCTTTAATTTCATTCAAAGACTTACGGCCAAGATTCGGAGTTTTAAGGAGTTCATTCTCGGCGCGCAAGACCAGATCGCCGATGTAATAGATGTTTTCAGCCTTGAGGCAGTTGGCCGAACGCACGGTGAGTTCCAACTCATCGACCGGGCGCAGGTAGACGCCACCAATCTGCGCTGTTGCCGCCGAGACCTGCACCGACTCGATGTCACCCCCTTGTAGCTCAGCAAACGGGAGCAACTGGGCAATCAACACCCGCGCCGCGGCACGCACAGCCTCTTCCGGATCGATCACGCCATTGGTTTCAATCTCTAGGATGAGCTTATCCAAGTCGGTACGCTGTTCAACACGCGCCGCTTCAACGCTGTAGTTCACGCGGCGCACCGGGCTAAACAGGGCATCGATGGGAAGGCTACCCACGCTCTGCGCCTCATCCGCACGCACGCGCACGCTGGACGGCTCATAACCACGGCCGGCGGAGATCGTAATCTCCATCTCCAGACGACCGCCTTGAGTGACCCGTGCGAGCACATGATCCGGGTTGAGGATCTCAACCTCAGCGCCGGCCACGATATCCGCGGCCGTCACAATGCCCGCGCCTTCTTTTTTGACCTGTACACGCGTGTGATCACGGCCATGTAACTTAACGGCCAAACCTTTCAGGTTTAACAGGATATCGACAACATCTTCTTCCACGCCATCAATGGTGGAATACTCATGCACCACGCCTGTAATGCTGACTTCAGTCGGGGCATAGCCCTCCATCGACGACAGCAAGACACGGCGCAGGGCATTCCCCAGCGTATGGCCGTAACCACGCTCGAAAGGCTCTAGCGTAATCCGCGCTTGACGAGGGGAAACGCTGTCAACCTCAACGATGCGCGGTTTAAGCAATTCTCCGGTTTGAGACATAATATGTTCCTTGGTGTAGCGCCTATATCAGACTAGGCCGCCAAATTACTTCGAATACAACTCGACAATGAGGTTTTCATTGATGGTCGGCGGGAGCTCGGCGCGCGTAGGCATCGCCTTATAAGTGCCCTTAAGCGCCTTGACATCAACCTCAACCCACTCAGGGAAGCCACGGCTTTGTGCCGCAGCAACCGCACCGGTCACCCGCAGATGGCTCTTGGCGCGCTCAGCAATCTCAACCACATCACCCGCCTTGACTTGATAGGACGGGATGTTGACGCGACGACCATTAACGAGGACACCGTTGTGACGCACGACCTGACGCGCCTCGGTGCGCGAAGCACCAAAGCCCATACGGTAGGCCACGCTATCCAGACGCGATTCGAGGATCTGCAACAGGTTCTCGCCGGTCACGCCCTTGCGGTCAGACGCGACCTTATAGGTCAGACGGAACTGGCCTTCGAGCACGCCATAGATACGGCGAACTTTTTGCTTTTCACGCAAGTGAACCGCATAGTCAGACAGACGCTGATTCTTTGCACCATGCTGACCAGGGCGCGATTCACGGCGCTCAACGGCACATTTATCGGTAAAGCAACGCTCACCTTTGATGAACAGCTTCTCGCCTTCGCGGCGGCACTGACGGCATTTGGGGTCGGTATTACGAGCCATATGAGTGTCTCCTTAGGTTAGATACGACGCTTCTTGGGCGGACGGCAGCCGTTATGCGGCATAGGCGTCACATCCGAGATGCTGACAATCTTAAAGCCCAACAGGTTGAGGGCACGAACGGAGGAATCACGACCCGGACCCGGGCCCTTGACTTGAACCTCAAGGTTTTTTACGCCAGACTCTTGCGCGATCTTGCCGGCATTCTCAGCCGCGACCTGAGCCGCGAACGGGGTGCTCTTACGCGAACCCTTAAAGCCCGCACCGCCCGAAGTCGCCCACGCCAAGGCATTGCCCTGACGGTCGGTGATGGTGATGATGGTGTTATTGAAGGACGCGTGGACATGCGCAATGCCGTCCACTACATTCTTCTTAACCTTTTTGCGCACGCGGGCGCTTGTATTTGATTTAGCCATGAGAGTTTATCCTGCCGTTATTTCTTATTCTGCATCTGCTTACGCGGGCCCTTACGGGTACGCGCATTGGTGCGGGTACGCTGACCACGCAACGGCAGACCACGACGATGACGCTGACCGCGATAGCAGCCCAGATCCATCAAGCGTTTGATGTTCATCGTAACTTCACGACGAAGATCGCCCTCGACGGTGAACTTTTGCACACCGTCACGGAGTTTATCGATTGCCGCATCATCAAGATCTTTCATCTTGGTGGTGGGCGCAATACCCGCCTGCTCACAGATTAGTTGAGCACGCGGACGACCGATGCCGTAGACGGCCGTCAATGCGATTACGGCATGTTTGTGGTTGGGGATATTTACCCCAGCGATACGGGCCATCAGAAACTCCGCGCAGAAAACAAAAGATTATACAAAATTAGCTCCAAGTTATCAACCGAAAAAACGGCCGCTAACAAAACTTGCCCACACCAAGATTAACCCTGGCGTTGCTTATGCCTTGCCTCAGTACAAATCACGCGCACCACACCCTTGCGGCGGACGATCTTACACTTACGACAAACCTTCTTTACCGATGCTTGAACACGCATGTTCGGCTCCTTAAAACGCAACAATCAAACTCAACAATCAAACTCAGCGACCTAAAAAGTTGCCGCCCTTAAAGTTTGCCTTCTTCAGCAAACCCTCATACTGATGCGACATCATGTAGGCCTGAACCTGGGACATGAAATCCATCGAAACGACCACTAAGATCAACAAACTGGTGCCGCCAAAGTAAAACGGCACATTCCACTTCAAGATCAAAAATTCAGGCAACAAACACACCAAGGTGATATAGACCGCACCGACTACCGTCAACCGCGTCATGATCTTGTCGATATAACGCGAGGTCTGCTCACCGGGACGAATCCCAGGCACAAACGCACCGCTCTTCTTAAGGTTATCCGCCGTCTCACGCGGGTTAAACACCAAGGCCGTGTAGAAGAAACAGAAGAACACAATCGCCGTCGCATACATCAACACATAGAGTGGCTGACCGGGCGACAGGGCCGTGCCCACATCACGCAACCAAGTCATGCCATCACCGGCACCAAACCAGCCCGCCAAGGTGGCCGGGAAGAGGATGATGCTCGACGCAAAGATCGGTGGGATCACGCCGGCCATATTGACCTTGAGCGGCAGGTGCGAACTCTGCCCGCCATAGACCTTATTACCGACCTGACGCTTGGCGTAGTTGACCAAGATCTTGCGCTGACCGCGCTCGACAAAGACCACCAAGCCAATCACCAAGATCGCGCCGATAAACAACAACAAGGCCAAGGGGATAGAGAACGCCCCGGTCCGAGTTAATTCTAGGGTGCCGCCGATCGCCGAGGGCAGACCCGCTGCGATACCGGCAAAGATGATCATCGAGATGCCATTACCCAAGCCGCGCTCGGTGATCTGCTCACCCAACCACATCAAGAACATCGTGCCGGCCACCAAGGTCAACATCGTGGTGACGCGAAACGCCATACCCGGATCGATCACCAGCCCCGCTTGTCCTTCCAACATGATCGAGATACCGATCGCCTGGAAGGTCGCCAAGACCACCGTGCCATAACGCGTGTATTGCGTAATCTTGCGCCGCCCGGCCTCGCCTTCCTTCTTCAGCGCCTCCATGGTCGGTGAAACCACCGTCAACAGCTGCATGATGATGGACGCGGAGATGTACGGCATGATGCCCAAGGCGAACACGGTAAAACGCTTCAGCGCGCCGCCCGAGAACATGTTGAACATGCCCAAGATGCCGCCTTGCTGTGACTTAAACAACTCCGCCAACACCATCGCATCGATGCCCGGCACCGGGATATGCGCGCCGATACGATAGACGACCAAGGCCCCGATGAGGAACCACAAGCGTTGCTTGAGGTCGCCCATCTTGGACATTTGCGGTAGGCTGGCCGTCACGGACATAGGAAGTGTCTAGCGTTTCGTTTAATTAAGCAGCGGTTTTAGGTGCTGTTTTAGCGGTTTTAGCAACCAGCTTAGTCGCAACCTTAGCCACGAGTTCAGTCACCGTACCACCCGCCGCCTCGATGGCCGCGCGGGCGCCGACCGTCACACCCAAACCCGTAATCGTCACCGCTTTGTCGATGCCGCCGGCCAAGATCACCTTGGCACTACGCGTCATCTGCGGCACCAAACCGGCTTGCAACAAGACCAACAGGTCGATCGCATCAACCGGCAACAGGGCGATATCAGCCAAACGAACCTCGGCCTTGAAGGCGCGATCCAGAGAGACGAAGCCACGCTTAGGCAGACGACGCGCCATCGGCATTTGACCGCCCTCGAAGCCGACCTTGTGGAAACCACCAGCGCGGGATTTTTGACCCTTATGGCCACGACCGCAGGTCTTGCCCAGGCCCGAACCAATACCACGGCCTAAGCGTTTTTTGGAGTGCGTGCTGCCCTCAGCCGGTTCAATAGAATTGAGATACATTAGATAGCCTCGCTCTTCAACAGATAGCGCACCGCGTTGATCATACCGCGATTAGATGGGGTGTCCTCGACCATAACCGTCTGACCGATACGGCGCAGACCTAAGCCACGGACACAGGCGCGATGCGCTTGGATCGTGCCGATCACGCTCTTGACCTGCGTGACCTTGATTTTTCCAATTAGGGTAGTCATCGCGCTTACTCCGTGATGTCCGCAACCGACTTACCGCGCTTAGCGGCAATATCGGCAGGGGTATTGAGTTGCATCAAACCGTTCAGCGTAGCGCGAACGACATTGTTTGCGTTGGTAGAACCCAAGCACTTAGCCAGCACATTGGTCACGCCCATTACCTCGAAGACGGCGCGCATTGCACCGCCGGCGATGATGCCCGTACCTTCAGAGGCCGGCTGGATCAGGACCACAGCGGCGCCATGACGACCGACCACCGCGTGATGGAAAGAACCGTTTTTCATCGGGATCTTGACCATGTTACGACGCGCCTCGTCCATGCCTTTTTGCACAGCCACCGGCACTTCGCGGGATTTACCCTTGCCCATACCGACCGTGCCATCGCCATCGCCGACCACCGTCAAGGCGGAGAAGGCCATGATACGACCGCCCTTAACCGTCTTTGAGACGCGGTTCACGGCGATCATCTTCTCGCGCAGGCCGTCGCTGACTTCTTCTTGTTTATGCTGTTGTGGTTTAGCCATCATCTTCCCCGCTAATTAGAACTGCAAGCCATGCTCACGGGCAGCATCGGCAAGCGCCTTGATGCGACCATGATAGGCAAAACCGCTACGATCGAACGCCACGCGCTCAACGCCAGCCGCCTTGGCCTTTTCGGCGACACGCTGACCCACCAAGGCTGCAGCAGCAGCATTGCCACCGTTCTTGATCTGACCGCGCATCTCTTTCTCAGCCGTAGAGGCTGAGGCCAAAACCGACGCACCATCGGCGGCAATGACTTGTGCATACATATGCGAATTGGTGCGGTGCACACACAGGCGCGCCACCACGAGTTCGGCAATCTTTGCGCGGGTTTTACGCGCACGGCGCTGACGCCGGATTCTGCTATCCATGACCTTAACTCCGGGTTATTTCTTCTTAGTCTCTTTAATCGAGACCACTTCATCAGCATAACGCACACCCTTGCCTTTATAAGGCTCCGGCGGACGATACGCGCGAACATCGGCGGCCACTTGGCCTACCTTCTGCTTATCGGCACCCTTGATAAGGACCTCCGTCTGGGTCGGTGTTGTCACCGTCACGCCCGCAGGCACATCATGCACCACCGGGTGAGAAAAACCCAAAGACAGATTGAGCTTGTCACCTTGCGCCTGGGCACGATAACCCACGCCAATCAAGGTCAACTTACGCTCAAAACCCTTGCTCACGCCGACGATCATATTGGCCAACAGGGCGCGAACGGTACCCGACATCGCATGGGCGAAACGGCCATCATTCGCCACCGAAACCTGCAACTGGCCATCAGCATGAACCACCTTGACATCGGCAACCAAGGCCTGCGTCAAGGAACCCAGCGGACCCTTAATGGTAATCGCCGCGGCAGAGAGAGCAACCTCAACACCTGCCGGAACAGCCACTGGACTTTTAGCAACTCTAGACATATCTCACCTTTGCCAAAAAATCACGCAACCACGCAGAGGACTTCGCCGCCCACGCCCAGGCTACGCGCCCGGCGATCGGTCATGACGCCTTGCGAGGTGGAGATAATCGCCACACCCAAGCCGTTCATCACGCGCGGCAGATCGTCACTGCCTTTATAAATACGCAAGCCCGGACGGCTTACGCGCTCAATCTTGCCGATAACCGGCTGGCCTGCGTAATACTTCAAGGCCAACTCAATCTCAGACTTGGCGCCGTCTTGACGGACCACAAAACCATCGATATAGCCCTCATCACGCAACACACCGGCAATCGCCGCCTTGAGGCGCGATGCAGGCATACGCACAGAGGTCTTTTCGACCAACTGCGCATTGCGAATGCGAGTCAACATATCGGCGACGGGATCGCTCATGCTCATATTCTTCTCCTTACCAACTAGCCTTGACGATGCCCGGGACTTCACCGCGCATAGCCAGCTCACGAATCTTGATACGGCACAGACCAAACTTACGGAACACGCCACGCGGACGGCCGGTGATCTGACAACGGTTACGCAGGCGCACCGGGCTTGCATTACGCGGCAGCTCCTGCAGCGCCAGACGCGAGGCGTAACGATCTTCATCGCTGCGCTTCACATCATTCGCCGCCGTCAACAAGGCCGCGCGTTTTGCCGCGAACTTCTTAACCGCATTACGGCGCTTTGCTTCACGATTGATCAACGAGGTTTTAGCCATGTTCGATCCTCAATTCTTGAAAGGGAACTTGAACGCAGCAAGCAAGGCGCGGGCTTCCGCATCCGACTTGGCGGTCGTCGTAATGGTGATATTCATACCGCGCAACACATCGATCTTGTCGTACTCGATCTCCGGGAAGATGATCTGCTCACGCACGCCCATGTTGTAGTTGCCACGGCCATCAAAGCCCTTGCCACCCACACCACGGAAGTCACGGATACGCGGAATCGCCACCGTAATCAGACGGTCGAGAAACTCGAACATCTGCTCACGACGCAAGGTCACCTTGCAACCGATAGGATAGCCATCACGGATCTTAAAACCCGCGATCGACTTACGCGACTTAGTCACGACCGGCTTCTGGCCAGCGATCTTAGCCATGTCTGCGACAGCAAATTCCATGACCTTTTTATCGCCCACCGCTTCGCCGACACCCATGTTGAGGGTAATCTTCTCGATACGCGGCACCTGCATCACGCTCGTGTACTCGAAGGCCTTCATCAAATCAGGCACTACGGTCTCTTTGTAAAACTCTTTAAAACGCGCCATATTACCCTCACGCATCCACAACTTCGCCATTCGACTTAAAGAAGCGCACCTTGCGGCCATCTTCTAGAGTCCGAATGCCGACGCGATCACCACGGCCGGTGCCGCGATTGAACAACGCAATATTCGATTGATCCAGCGGCATATCCTTATCCACCAGACCGCCTGCCGTACCCTTAGCCGGGTTCGGCTTGGTCGCCTTACGGACGCGATTAACGCCCTCAACCAAGATCTTGCCCTCAAGGATATTCAGCACGGAACCGCGCTTACCCTTGTCCTTGCCTGTCAACACGATGACCTCGTCACCCTTGCGTATCTTATTCATGGCCAGCCCCTTAATCCCTTAAAGCACTTCAGGCGCGAGGGACACGATCTTCATGAACTTTTCAGTACGCAATTCACGCGTCACTGGCCCAAAGATACGAGTGCCTATCGGCTCAAGCTTGCTGTTCAACAACACGGCGGCATTGGCGTCAAACTTTACCAAGGCGCCATCCGGACGGCGCACGCCCTTGGCGGTACGCACCACCACGGCGTTATACACATCGCCGCGCTTAACACGGCCACGCGGAGCGGCGTCCTTGATGGTCACTTTAATGATGTCGCCGATACCGGCGTACCGACGCTTAGAGCCGCCAAGCACCTTGATGCACATCACAGAGCGCGCACCGGTGTTGTCAGCCACATCGAGTATGGTCTGCATTTGAATCATGATTTCCTTACTCCAACTTAACAGGCCCGTCGGTTATCGACAACCTGGCAGTCTTGGATCCCAAAGGGTCTGATACTTAAATCGCCCAAGTCACGCACCTCATCAGCGCACAACCTGAACTCCAAGCCGAGCATTATACGCTCGGCGGCACTAAAAGCAAGCTTTATTTGTAGCGCGGCCACATAATTTCACATGACCGCGCACAACACCTTAAGCTGCTACAGCGTTACCACACCTACAACAGTCCACGCCTTGGTCTTGGACAGCGGACGGCATTCCTCGATCGTCACCAGATCACCCTCATGACAGATACTTGCCCCGTCATGGGCGTGATACTTTTTGGACAAGCGAATGATCTTGCCCAAGATCGGGTGCTTGACACGACGCTCGACGAGCACCGTGACGGTTTTTTGCATCTTCGTGCTCACGACCTTGCCGGTCAGGGAGCGCGTTACTTTAGTTTGTTCGGTCATCTCTTATGTCCTACTTATTGAGCCGCCGGTGTGCCGGCCTCAGTGATGAGGGTGCGGACACGGGCGATATCACGACGCACGCGACGCAGTTCATGCGTCTTAGTGCTTTGTTGAGTGGACAGCTGCATACGCAGGCTGAACTGCGCACGCATCAGATCCAGCAGCTCTTTGTTCATCTCTTCAGCGTTCTTACCACGAATTTCACTGATCTTCATATCAAGCCCCAATCTGACGCGTCACAAAGGCGGTCGGGATCGGCAATTTAGCCGCCGCGAGACGGAACGCCTCACGCGCCAACGCCTCATCCACACCATCCATCTCGTAGAGCACTTTGCCCGGTTGAATCTCGGCCACATAGTACTCAGGATTGCCCTTACCGTTACCCATACGAACTTCGGCAGGTTTCTTAGAAATCGGCTTGTCCGGGAAGACACGGATCCAGATCCGACCACCACGCTTGACATAACGGGTCATCGCACGGCGAGCCGCCTCAATCTGACGCGCCGTCAAACGGCCACGGCCCATGGCCTTGAGGCCAAAGTCACCGAAACTGACGGACGAACCACGCGTCGCGAGACCCTTGTTACGACCTTTTTGTTCCTTACGGAACTTCCTTCTAGCTGGTTGCAGCATGTTTCACTCCTGGCTTCTTACCACGCTTAGCCGGTTCAGCCGCGACTGGCGTCTCCTGACGGCTACCGTGCTCACCCTTATAAACCCAAACCTTGATGCCGATATCGCCATAGCTGGTGCTCGCCGTTGCGACGCCGTAATCGATGTCCGCACGCAAGGTATGTAGCGGCACGCGGCCTTCGCGATACCACTCCTTACGCGCAATCTCAGCGCCGTTCAAGCGGCCCGAGCTCATGATCTTGATCCCTTGTGCGCCAAAACGCATGGCGTTTTGCATCGCACGCTTCATCGCACGGCGGAACATGATGCGCTTTTCTAGTTGCTGCGCAATGTTAGCCGCGACCAAGGTGGCATCCGTCTCCGGCTTACGCACTTCCTGGATGTCGATCGTCGCCGGCACAGAGATGTGCTTGGACAACTCTTTACGCAAGACCTCGATCTCTTCGCCCTTACGGCCGATCACCACGCCCGGACGCGCCGAGTATAGGGTGATGCGCGCGCTCTTGGACGAACGCTCAATGACGATCTTGGAAAGCGAGGCGTTAGCGAGTTTCTTTTTGAGGAACTCACGCACCTTGTGATCTTCAACCAACATAGCGCCAAAGTTTTTGCTACTCGCAAACCACTTGGACGACCAGTTCTTGGTAACCGCTAGGCGGAACCCAATCGGATGTATCTTCTGACCCATATTTCCCTCGCGCCCTTACTCGCCAACCGTCACAGTGATGTGACAGGTGGGTTTAATGATCCGGTTACCACGCCCTTTAGCACGCGCCGTAAAGCGCTTCAACACCGGGCCCTCGTCAACATAAATGGTCTTCACCTTGAGGAGGTCGATATCGGCCCCTTCATTGTGTTCCGCATTGGCAATCGCCGACTCAAGCACCTTTTTAATGACCGTCGCCGCCTTTTTAGGGGTGAAGGCCAACAGGGTGAGCGCCTTATCCACGGACTTACCGCGGACAACATCGGCCACGATGCGCGCCTTTTGAGGGGAGAGCCGTGTACCTTTTAAAACTGCAGTCGCTTGCATCATTCGATCCTTTACTTCTTAGCCTTCTTGTCCGCCGCATGACCCTTAAATGTACGGGTCAGCGAGAACTCGCCTAGTTTATGACCCACCATATTCTCGGTCACATAGACGGGGATATGCATCTTGCCATTGTGAACGGCGATGGTGAGGCCGATAAAGTCCGGCAGGATGGTTGAACGACGCGACCAGGTCTTGATCGGACGCTTGTCCGAGTTCGCCTGCGCGACTTCCACTTTTTTCATCAGGTGTCCGTCAATGAACGGACCTTTTTTGATAGAACGAGCCATTTCTTCTACCTCTTACTTTTGCCGACGACGCACGATCATGCCGTCAGTCCGCTTATTGTTACGGGTACGATAACCACGCGTCGGTACACCCCACGGGGTCACCGGAACACGGCCTTCGCCAGTACGACCTTCACCACCACCGTGCGGGTGATCGACCGGGTTCATCGCCGTACCGCGAACGGTCGGACGAATACCCAGCCAACGACGCGCGCCGGCCTTACCAAAGGAACGCAGACTATTCTCTTCGTTACCGACCTCGCCCAGCGTGGCACGGCACTCGATATGCACCTTGCGAATCTCGCCCGAACGCAAACGCAACTGCGCGTAAGCACCGTCACGCGCCAGCAACTGCGCCGAGGTACCGGCCGCACGCGCGATCTGCGCGCCCTTGCCCGGCATCATCTCCACACAATGCACCGTGGCACCGATCGGGATGTTGCGCAGCGGCAGGGTGTTACCCGGCTTGATCGGCGCATCCGCACCGCTCATGACGCTACCGCCTTCAGCCAGACCACGCGGGGCGATGATGTAACGACGCTCGCCATCGGCGTAGCACAACAAGGCGATATGCGCCGAACGGTTCGGGTCATACTCGATACGCTCAACATGACCCACAATGCCGTCCTTATCGCGCTTGAAATCGATCAGGCGATAATGTTGCTTGTGACCACCACCCATGTGACGGGTCGTGATGTGGCCGTTGTTGTTACGGCCCGCGGTCTTGCTCTTCTTTTCGACCAAGGCCGCAAAGGGCTTACCCTTATGCAGACCCGGGGTCACTACCTTCACAACGGCACGACGGCCGGGTGAGGTGGGTTTAACTTTTACCAATGCCATGACTTATTCCCCCGCAGCAAAGTTGAGTTCTTGGCCCGGCTTCAGGCACACATAGGCCTTCTTCCAGCTCGAACGCTGACCGGTAAACTTACCAAAACGCTTGGCCTTGCCCTTGACATTCAGCACCTTGACCTCAGCCACTTGCACCTTGAACAACATCTCAACGGCGGCCTTGATCTCAGGCTTGGTCGCACTGGTCGCCACGCGCAGGGTCACTTGTTGCTGCTTGTCTGCCACCATGGTAGCCTTTTCCGAAACCACCGGCGCCAAGATGATCTGTAGCAGGCGCGCCTCACTAATATTCAGGCCGTTCATGCGTACATCTCCTCAAAACTGCGCAAGGCATCGCGCGTCACCAGAACCTGGTCGAAACGCACCAAGCTCACCGGGTCGGCCTGTTGCGGCTCCAACACCAAGACATTAGCCAGGTTACGAGACGATAACCAGAGGTTCTCATCCACCACCGGGGCGATAATCAAGACACGATCGGTAATCCCAAATCCCTTGACCTTAGCGGCCATCAACTTGGTACGCGGACCTTCCACAGCGATCTCATCGATCACGCGCAGACGGTCAGTACGCACCAGTTGCGACAGGATGGAGGCCATCCCGGCACGGAACATCTTACGATTGACCTTTTGGCTAAAGTTCTCGTCCGGCTTGTTCGGGAAGGCACGACCACCGCCACGCCAGATCGGCGAGGAGGTCATACCGGCACGCGCACGGCCGGTACCCTTTTGCTTGAACGGCTTCTTGGTGCTGTGATGCACCTCAGCACGCGTCAACTGAGCACGGTTGCCACTACGGGCATTGGCCTGATACGCGGTCACCAACTGGTGGATCAGCGCCTCGTTGTACTCGCGCGCAAACAGCGCGTCAGAGGCCACAACCGCACCGGCATCCTGACCTTGGGCGTTAATTGACTTCAATTCCATTATGCGCCCCCCTCATTAATCACACCCTTGATCGCCGGGCGAACGATAATATCGCCGCCTTTAGAGCCAGGGATCGCACCCTTGATGAGCAGCACTTGACGCGTGCTATCAACACGAATGACCTCAAGGTTTTGCACCGTGCGATTGACCGCACCGAGATGCCCCGCCATGCGCTTACCCGGAAACACACGACCCGGGTCTTGCGCCATACCGATAGAACCCGGCGCATTATGCGAACGAGAGTTACCGTGCGTAGCACGCTGGGATTTAAAATGGTGCCGCTTGATGACGCCCGCGTAGCCCTTACCCTGGGTCACACCGGAGACATCCACGATCTGACCGACAGAGAAGATATCCACACCCACAGAAGCACCTGCCGCATACTCGGCAGCCACATCGGCGGTTACGCGAAACTCGGTGATACCACGCGCACCTTCAACACCTGCGGCGGCCAGATGGCCTGCCACGGGCTTGCTGATACGGCTGGCGCGACGCTCACCAAAAGCAAGCTGGAGTGCATCATAGCCATCACCCGCATGGGTTTTGATTTGCGATACGCGATTGTTCGACATGTCCAACACGGTCACCGGGATGGACACGCCATCTTCAGTGAACACACGGGTCATGCCGATCTTGCGACCGACAAGGCCTAGAGTCATGTTTTTGTTTCCTTATTCAAGGGCCAACTACAATTGGTTGGCTAAAATTTTACTAAAAAATCAAAGGTGGCACACCTCGTGCGGCCACCCCGTAAAACAGAAGCGGAATCTTACTGCAGTTTAATCTCTACGTCAACACCTGCAGGCAAATCTAATTTGGTCAACGCATCCACCGTCTTATCGGTAGGGTCGATGATGTCCATCAGACGCTTGTGGGTGCGAATCTCCAACTGATCGCGCGAGGTCTTGTTGACATGCGGCGAACGCAGGATGTCAAAACGCTCGATCGAGGTAGGCAAAGGCACCGGGCCCTTGACCACCGCGCCGGTACGCTTGGCGGTCTCCACGATCTCAGCCGCAGAACGGTCAATCAAGGCATAGTCATACGCCTTGAGGCGGATGCGAATCTTTTGTTTTTGCATGATGAATCCTTATTCAATAACCTTAGCCACGACACCCGCGCCGACGGTACGACCGCCTTCACGAATCGCGAAACGCAGACCTTCTTCCATGGCGATCGGGGCGATCAGCGCGGCGGTGATCGACACATTGTCGCCCGGCATGATCATCT
>QYQG01000023.1 GCA_007280375.1 Betaproteobacteria bacterium | reverse complement strand
CAGATAGGTCGTAGCCCCCAGATCGGACATGAGGATGAAGCCCTCGGCGAGGTTTTCGGCGTAGATCTGCGGCGTATTGACCCCGGCGGCGCGGAAGACCTGCCCGATGCGCAGCCACGGCCCGCAGTCTTCGTGACTGGGCGGCGCGTCCATGACCACGAACGAGCCTTGCGCGGTGCTGGCGCGAAAATAGCGGCGGAAGCTGGCATCGGCCGAGGCGGGCTGCCATTCTAAAAGCGGTGCGGGCAAGACCTGCACGGTCCAGGCTTTAATGCGTGCGTTGCGTTGGTGTTCGGCAGTTTCCAAGATACAATCCGGTGACTTAATGAATGACCGCCGGATTCTAACACTGCCCACCTCATGCCGCCCTTGCGACCGCTTACCCTTACTGTAGCCTTAGCCTCCGTCTTCGCGTCCAACGGCTGGGCGACGGACGCACCGCCGGTGCTCCAGATGAGCGAGGCCCTGACGCCAGTCGCGCGCGGATACAACGAGATCCGCGCCGAACGCGTGGACGGCACGACAGGCGACTTCTTACAGGCCGAAGGGGCGGTCTCTATCCGTGACGACCAAGGCGGCCAGATCAAAACCCCGTGGCTGCGCTACAGCGAAAAGGACGATCTCGCCACCTGTCGCGGCCCGGTGCAGATCACTCGTCCGGGCGAGCGCATCAGCGGCGTCGACCTAACCCTGCGCCTGACCCCGCGCCTCGGCGACCTGCACAGCGTCCATTATTGGATCGCCGGTCACAATAAGCCGCCACTACCCGTACAGGGCGTGGCCAAGAAACTCTATCTCGAAGGCCCCGAAAAATATCGCATGGAGGAGGTCACCTACTCCACCTGCGCCGCCGGTCAACAAGATTGGGTCTTAAAGGCCGACGAGATCCACATCGACTACACCACCAGCCTCGGCAAGGCACGCCAGGCACGGGTGGAGTACATGGGCATGCCCATCTTGTACAGCCCGTGGCTCAGGTTCTCGCTCGACAACGCACGCAAGTCTGGCTTCCTCGCCCCGACCTACGGCGCGTCGGACAGCAACGGCCTCGAGTTCACCCTGCCGTGGTACTGGAACATCGCCCCCAACCGCGACGCGACCCTCGTGCCACGCTATCTCGGTCGCCGTGGCCTGCAACTGGGCGGCGAGTTCCGCTACCTCGAACAAGACTACAGCGGCAAGACTTGGGCCGATTACCTGCCCTCCGACAGCGTCGCCAAACGCGACCGCTATCAGTTTGACATCCAACACCAACAGCGTTTTTCATCACAGCTAAGCGGCAGCCTGCGCTATCACAAGGTCTCGGACAACGCCTACTTCACCGACCTGTCCGGCCTCGTCAACCAAACCTCGCAGGTCAACCTGCCCAGAGAAGCCAGCTTGGCCTACCAAGGCAACGGCTGGAACGCCGGGCTGCGCGTACAGACCTATCAAACCTTGGCCGATGTCGCCAGCGCGCCCTATGAACAGCTACCGCAGATCACCGCCTCGACCAGCCAAGCCGATCTCTACGGCAGCCGTGCGCGTCTCGATGTCAGCGGCGAGATCGTCCACTTCGATCACCCCGCCAGCAGCAAGATCACCGGCACGCGCGCCTACGCCTACCCCAGCGTCAGCTTGCCCTTGCAGACGACCTACGGCTACCTCACCCCCAAGCTCGGCCTGCATGTCTCGCGCTACCAGATCGACAACCCCACACCGAGTGACGGCTACACCGACACCACCCGCAGCCTGCCCATCTTCAGCCTCGACAGCGGCGTCTATCTCGAACGCGACTGGCAACTGGGCGGCCGCAACTTCCTGCACACGCTGGAACCGCGCGCCTACTATGTGCGTATCCCGCACACGACGCAGACGCAGATCCCGGTCTTTGACAGCGCGCTGCAAGACATCTCCTTGCCGCAACTATTCTCCGAAAACCAATTCTCCGGCATCGACCGCATCAACGATGCCAACCAGTTAACAATCGGCGTGACCAACCGCTTCATCAACGCCGACAAGGGCATCGAGCGCCTGCAACTCACCTTGGCGCAACGCTTCTATTTCCGCGACCAGACCGTCACCCTACCGGGCGGCTCCACCCGTGCGACCGACGCCAGCGATGTCCTCGCCACCGCCAGCGCACCGATCAACGCCCGTCTGCGCCTCAGCGGCGGCCTGCGCTATTCCAGCGCCGACCATGTCCTCGCCCAAGGCAACCTCGGTGGCGTGTACGACGGCGGCCCCGGCAAACGCATCAACGCCGATTATCGCTACACCGACCCACGTTATGGCGCGCTAAAGTCGCTCGACATCTCCTTCCAATGGCCCATCAAACCGCAGTGGTACGCCGTCGGTCGTGCCAACTACGCCTTCGTCGAAAAACGCCTCGCCGAGGGTCTCATCGGCTTTGAATACAATCCCGGCTGCTGGTCGCTGCGCGGCGTTATCCAGCAACTCGCCACCACCACCACCACCGCCAACACCGCCTTCTTCCTGCAACTCGAACTGCGCGGTCTGACCCAGCTAGGGCCTAACCCGCTGGATGTCCTTAAACGCAACATCTCTGGATATACAAAGAGCGATGACATTACACCGTAAATACCTTTTGGCCCTTTGTCTAACAACAACGCTCGCCTGCGCCGCGCCCATCCCCATCGACCGTGTCGTCGCCGTCGTCAATAACGGCGTCATCACCGAACACGAACTCACCCAACGGGTCACGCAGGTCTTACAACAACTGGCGCAGCAAAAGGTTGCCGTGCCGCCGCGCGCCAAGATAGAACGGCAGATCCTAGACCGGATGATCACCGATCGCACCCTCCTAGACCTCGCCGAAGGCACCAGTCTCAAGGCCAGCCCCGAGGAAGTAGATCGCGCGCTCACCCGCATCGCCACGCAAAACAAACTCAGCCTACCCGAATTCCGACTCGCCTTGGAGGCTGAAGGCCAAAACTGGACCGCCTTCCGCGAACAGATGCGCAACGAGATCACCCTAGATCGCCTGCGCGAACGCGAGGTCAATAACCGGATCACTGTCACCGATGCCGAGATCGTCCTGCAACTGGCCAATGTCCATGTCAAAACTCAGGCCAAAGACGAATACGAGATCGCGCACATCCTCATCACCGTCCCCGATGCCGCCAGTCCCGAGGTCAACGAAAAACGCCGCCTACGCGCCGAGGAGGCCTTGGCCAAACTCCGCGCCGGCGACGACTTCGCCCAGGTCTCGGCGCTCTACTCCGACGCCCAAAACGCCCTCGAAGGCGGCCGACTCGGCTGGCGCGGCGCAGCACAACTCCCCAACCTATTCACCGACGCCCTGCCCGGCCTCAAACCCGGCGACACCTCCGCCCTCCTGCGTAGCGGCAACGGCTTTCACATCCTCAAACTCTTAAATCAGCGCGGTGCCAACCAAAGCTACATCGTGCGTCAAACCGAGGCCGTCCACATCCTCATCAAGACCAACGAACTGGTCAGCGACAGCGAGGCGCAGCATAGACTCGCCGGCCTGCGCGAACGGCTCAGCAACGGCGCCCCGTTTGCCGAACTGGCACGCATCAATTCCGACGACCTCTCCGCCAGCAAAGGCGGCAAACTCGGCTGGCTCAACCCCGGCGACACCGTGCCCGAGTTCGAACGCGCCATGGACGCGCTGGCCTTAAACGAGGTCAGCCCGCCCATCGCCTCGCCCTTTGGCTGGCACCTCATCAAGGTCACCGCCCGCCGCGACCAAGACCTCTCCGACGAACGCCGTCGCATCGAGGCCCGACGCAGCATCAAGGCCAAAAAATCCGAAGAGGCCTTTGAAGATTGGGTGCGCCAAACGCGCGATCGCGCCTATGTCGAACTGCGGCTTGAAAACGACTAATCCGTTGTCCTTCCTCGTCTTTACCCCCGGCGAACCGGCCGGGATAGGGCCAGACCTCGCCGTCTGGTTGGCGACACAGAGCAACCTCCCCGCGCCCGTCGTCATCGTTGCCAACCGCGCCCTGCTCGAAGCCCGCGCCGCACACCTCGGACTAGCCTGCGCCATCCCCGACTACACGCCCGGACTAGATGCACCCCTCAGCCTCATCGACCTGCCGCTGGCCGCCCCTGTCATCGCCGGTCAGGTCAACCCCGCCAACGCCGCCTATGTCTTAGACTGCCTCAGCCGCGCCACGCACGGCTGCATGGCCGGCGAGTTCGCCGCCCTCGTCACCGGCCCCGTCCACAAAGGCGTCATCAACGATGCCGGCATCGCCTTCACCGGCCACACCGAATTCCTCGCCGCGCAGACCGGCACGGCGCAGGTCGTCATGATGCTGGCCGGCCGCATGCACACCAACGACGCCTGGCTACGCGTCGCCCTCGCCACCACCCACCTGCCCCTACGCGCCGTCGCCGATGCCATCACCGCTGAAGGTCTAAACACCACCCTACGCATCCTCGACACCGCCTTGCGCCACGACTTTGGCATCGTCCAGCCCACCATCCTCGTCACCGGCCTCAACCCCCACGCCGGCGAGGACGGTCACTTGGGCCATGAAGAGATCAGCCTCATCCGCCCCGTGCTAGACGCGTTGCGTGCGACGGGGATGCGCCTCACCGGCCCGCTCCCCGCCGATACCGCCTTTCAACCCAAATACCTCAGCGCGGCCGACGCGGTGCTGGCCATGTACCACGACCAAGGCCTGCCCGTCCTCAAACACGCCACCTTCGGGCGCGGCGTCAACATCACCCTCGGCCTCCCCATCGTGCGCACTTCGGTCGATCACGGCACCGCGCTCGACCTCGCCGGCAGCGGCCAGGCCAACCCCGGCAGCCTGTGCGTCGCCCTAGAAGCCGCCGCCGAGATGGCCCACGCACGCCTGCATAAAACAACCCTGCCCCGGAGCGCAGGCGTCTCGCCTGCATTAGGACCCACACAAGCATGAGCGAACCACACCGCGCCCGTAAGCGTTTCGGGCAAAACTTCCTCCACGACAAAAGCGTGATCGAGCGCATCGTCGCCGCCATCCGGCCGCAGCGCACCGAGCAGATGGTCGAGATCGGCCCCGGCTTGGCCGCGTTGACCCGCCCTTTGCTCGCCAAACTCGATCACCTCAGCGTCGTTGAACTCGACCGCGACCTCGTCGCCCGGCTGCGTAACGACTTCGCCCCCGCCCACCTCACGGTGCATGAGGCCGACGCGCTTAAGTTTGACTTTGCCGCGCTCGGGCCCGACCTGCGCGTGGTCGGCAACCTGCCCTACAACATCTCCTCGCCGCTGTTGTTCCACCTCGCCACCTTTAACAACCTCCGCGACATGCACTTCATGTTACAAAAAGAGGTCGTCCTGCGGATGGCCGCCGCGCCCGACACGGCCGATTACGGGCGGCTCTCGGTCATGTTACAGGCGCAATTTGCGGTCGAGATGCTGTTCATCGTCCCGCCCGACGCATTTACCCCCGCGCCCAAGGTCGATTCCGCCATCGTGCGGCTGACCCCCTTGCCCGCCGAGCAGATCGCGTGGCTCCAGAGCGATAGAGAACGCTTCGCCGCCGTCGTTGCGCAGGCCTTTTCGCAACGGCGCAAGACCCTGCGTAACACCCTCAAAGGCCTGATCAGCGCGGAGCAGATGACGGCCATCGACATCGACCCCAACCGCCGCGCCGAGACCTTGAGCGTGGCCGACTTCGCCCAGCTAACGGCATTAACGGCAGGCGAGACGCCTGCGCTCCGGGAAGGGCATACATCACCATGAACGCCTACGACCTCCTCCGCCCACTCGTATTCCAGCTCGACCCGGAGACCGCGCATCGCCTCACGCTGACCCTCTTGGCAAAACTCCCCGTCCACCCAACACGCCACACGCACACCCCCATCAAAGTCATGGGCCTGAACTTCCCCAATCGCCTCGGTCTTGCTGCAGGTCTAGACAAAGACGGCGAGGCCATAGACGCGTGGTTCGCCTTAGGCTTTGGCCATGTCGAGATCGGCACCGTGACACCGCGTCCACAGCCCGGCAACCCACGCCCACGCCTGTTTCGCCTGCCCGAGGCGCAGGGCATCATCAACCGCATGGGCTTTAACAACCACGGCATAGACGCGCTCCTAACCCATGTCGCCCGCGCCCGTCGCAGCGGCATCCTCGGCATCAACATCGGCAAGAACGCCAAAACGCCGATAGAACGCGCGGCCGACGACTACCTCATCGATCTAATCAAGGCCTACGCCGCCCCCGCATACCTCACGGTCACCATATCGTCGGCCAACACCAAAAACCTCCGCGAACTGCAAGGCGGCGCCGCACTCGACCACCTCTTGGCGCAACTCAAGGCCGCACAAGCACGCCTCGCCGAGCAACACGGCAAATACACGCCGATTGCGGTCAAGATCGCCCCTGACCTCGATACCGAGCAGATCAACGAGATGGCCGCCCTATTTCGCCAACACCGCATCGACGCCGTCATTGCCACCAACACCACGCTAGCCCGCAGCGGGGTCGAACACCTCGCGCACGGCGACGAAGCGGGAGGCCTCTCCGGCGCGCCGGTCTTCGCCGCCTCCACCCGCGTCCTAGCCGAGTTCCATCTAGCCTTGGCCGGCGAGGTTCCTTTGATCGGCGCAGGCGGCGTGCTAAATGGAGCCGATGCCCGCGCCAAACGCACCACCGGCGCCGACCTCGTGCAGATCTATTCCGGCCTCATCTATCGCGGCCCCGCGCTCATCGACGAATGCATCGCAGCCCTTGCGCAGACAACGGATTAAACGCCATAACCCCGCGCCATAACCCCACCGCCAACCCCTTTAATAAAGGGCGATTTGCGACTACTATTAGCCCTCCTAAAACCCCTAGAAAAGCGCTATGAGCACACCTGCTGATCAAGTTGTCGTCGCTGGCAAGGCCGGCATCCCCCTAGACCTTGATCCCGGCGAATACTGGTATTGCACCTGTGGCCGCTCCAAGGCGCAACCGTGGTGCGATGGCTCACACGCCGGCACGCCCTTTGCCCCGCAAGCGGTGCAGATCACAGAAAAGGGCCAATACTGGCTGTGCGCCTGCAAGCACACGGCCAACGCGCCGTTCTGCGATGGCGCGCACGAACTCTTAGACTAAGCCCCATGGACTACCTCCTGATCCTCGTCGCCACGGTGTTTGTTAATAACATCGTGATGTCGAAGATCCTCGGCCTCTGCCCCTTCATGGGCGTCTCCAAAAAACTGGAGACCGCGTTGGGCATGGGGCTGGCCACCACCTTCGTCCTCACCTTGGCCGCGGGCGCCAGCAACCTGATCGACACCTACCTGTTAGGCCCCGATCTCATCTACCTGCGCACCTTGTCGTTCATCGTCGTCATCGCCGGCATCGTCGGTTTCACCGAGATGTACATCAAAAAGACCAGCCCGACGCTGTTCCACCTCTTAGGCATCTACCTGCCGCTGATCACCACCAACTGCGCGGTCTTGGGCATCCCGCTCCTCAACGCGCAAGAATCGCACACCTTTATGGAATCCTTGGTGTTTGGCTTAGGTGGCGCGCTCGGCTTCACCCTCGTCATGGTCATGTTTGCCGCCATGCGTGAACGGCTCGAGGCCGCCGATGTCCCGCTGCCGTTTCGCGGCGCGTCCATCGCCCTCATCACCGCCGGCATCATCAGCATCGCCTTCATGGGTTTTGCCGGCATGGTGCGTTAATCCCAAACAATGTTAGACGCCATCTGGATCCTCTCCCTCATCGGCCTCGCGCTGGGCGGCGGTCTTGGCTGGGCGGCGGTGCGCTTTCGCGTGCAGGACGATCCCTTAGTCGAAAAGATCGACGCCGTCTTACCGCAGACGCAATGCGGCCAATGTGGCTTTCCCGGCTGTAAACCCTACGCCGAGGCGATCGCCAAGGGCGAGGCCAACATCAACCTCTGCCCACCCGGTGGCGATGAGGGCATCGCCAAGCTGGCCGAACTCCTCGGTGTTGAAGCCATCCCCTTGGGCGAAGGGCTGGAGATCAAACCCCGCGCCATCGCCATCATCGACGAAGCCACCTGCATCGGTTGCACGCTCTGCATCCAAGCCTGCCCGGTCGATTGCATCGTCGGCGCGGCCAAGCAGATGCACAGCATCGTCGCCGCACAATGCACCGGCTGCGAACTCTGCCTGCCGCCCTGCCCTGTCGATTGCATCCGCATGGAGGTCATCCCCGAAGACCTACACAGTTGGAAATGGCGTTACCCCGTGATCACCCTTAAGCAGGTGAAAACAGAACAGGTGCGCAGATGAAACCATTCCCGCACTTGAAACTATTCCGCTTCCCCGGCGGCGTACACCCGGCCGACCATAAGGACGAATCCAGCCAGACCCCCATCCAGACCCTGCCGCTGTTGCCACAGTATCGTGTACCGCTCAGCCAACACCTCGGCAAACCGGCCGTCGCCTGCGTGCGCGTCGGTGAACGCGTCCTCGGCGGACAGCTCATCGGCCTCGCCGATAGCGGTATCAGCGCGGCCGTCCACGCGCCCACCTCCGGCATCGTGCGCGCCATCACGGCGCATCCCGTCGCCCACCCTTCTGGCATCAAAGCGCCCTGCATCGTCATCGACAGCGACGGTGAAGATGCGCTCATCGCCCGCACGCCGATCAACCGCGCCGACCCTGCCGCGACCCTCGCGCGCCTACACGACCTCGGTCTCGCCGGCCTCGGGGGCGCGGTATTCCCCACCCATATCAAGCTCAATCCCGGGCCCAACGCCCACTGGCCCATCCTCATCCTCAACGCGGCCGAGTGCGAACCGTGGATCACCTGCGATGACCGCCTGATGCAAGAACACGCCGCCGAGAT
>QYQG01000081.1 GCA_007280375.1 Betaproteobacteria bacterium | reverse complement strand
GGCGTAGTAGAGCAGTTCGGTGATGAGCTCGCGCTCGGTGCAGAGCAGGCGTGCCTCGGGGTGGGCGGCGAGGTGCTCAGCAACGGCCATCCCAAAGGTGCGCCAACCGGTGATGCGATGATAGGGATTGGTCTTTTTTGTGAGTTCGATGCCGAGGGCGCGCGTGATGTCGTGGTAGTGGTAGATCGCTGCGCCGAGGCTGAGGTTGATGAGCATCGCCCAGATCAGCCAACGCCGCCGCCCGGCCTGTAAGAGCGCGATGACGACCAGCGGCGTGGCGGCGACATAGGCAAAGGCGGCCCAGTTGGCAAAGGCGCGCGAGAGGAGGGCGAGACCGAGAAAGGCGACCAAGGGCAGGAGGGCGAACCAGGCCAGAAGGTGCAGGGCAGGTTGCTGGGTGATGCGTTGCCGTGGTCGCACGCAGAGCCAGATCAGCCCCGCGAATAACAACGGCCCGAAGACGACAAACTGGGCGGCGAGGAACTCCAGCATCTTGCCGGGGTGCAACAGGGCGCGGTCGAGTTGAGAGATCTCTGCCGTGTGCTGGAAGCTGGCGAAGTGGTGTTGGGCGTTCCAGAACAGATTGGGGCTGAACAGGATCAGCGCGACGGCGAGCGCGGCATAGGGCTTCGGCGTGGTAAGGAGGCTACGGCGATTGGTGAGGACCCAGCCTAACGCGGCGACGCCAAAGGCCGCCATGGTGTATTTGGATAATAAGCCTGCGCCGACCAAGAGGCCGAGCACGAGCCAGTCGCCCCAGCGGTCGTGGTCGATGGCACGCACGAAGGCCCATAACGCGGCACTCCAGAAAAACAACAGGGCCGCATCGGTGGTGATCAGCCAACTGCCGAGCGAGACCACGGGTAGACTGATATAGGCTAAGGCAGCCCAGAGCGGCGCGTGCGGCAGGTGTAGCTCGGGTTGCCACGCCAGCAGGCGGCGCGTGCTGAGGTAGAGCATGATCGCGCCGGCGGGGTAGAGGATGAACGAGGGGGCGCGCACGGCGAGTTCGCTGTCGCCTAAGAGACCTGTGCCGAGTGCGATCAGCCACGCCAGCATCGGCGGTTTGGAGTAATAGCCCCATGCCGGGTGTTGCGCCCAGTCCCAGTATTGCGCCTCGTCGAAGAAGAGTTCGGGCTGGGCGTGTAAGGCGGCTGTGACGCGCCAGAGGGTGAGGCCGAGCAAGGCGAGGAGCAGGATGCGTAGATCGTGGGGGTGTCCCTTCATTATCGTAGGGACTCTTCTAGTTGCGCGGCTTGGCGGTGTTGGCGATAGAGTCGCGCCCCAATCCAAGCAGAAATAACAAACAAGACGGCGGCGAGGCTGAGACGCACGCTGGGGTCCACCGCGACGCCACTGCCCGCGAGGGCGAAGATCAGCGTCTGCGGGATAAACCCCAGCGCAGAACCGGCGAAGAAGGGGCGTGCGGCGACATGGCTGACCCCCGCGACGAGGTTGGTGAGCAGATTGCTACCGACGGGCAAGAGGCGGATCACCAAGGCCATCTGGAAGGGGCGCGTACCAAGGAAGCGATCGACCTGTTCGATGCGGTGGGAAAAGCGGCGTTTCATTAAGTCACGCGCTAAGACGCGGGCATAGTAAAAACTCGCCATGCAGGCGACGACGGTGGCCACGAGGGCGAGTGCTGTGCCGCTGACAAAACCAAAGGCATAGCCGCCCAAAAAAGCAAAGACCTGACGCGGCAGGCCGATCGCCATCGCAAAACTGGCCATGGCGATAAAGAGGGTCTCGCCTTCTATCCCGCGTCCACGCACCGTGGTGTCTATCCAGCGTTCATTGAGTTGATCGAGACCGAAGTGCTGGGCGGTGAAGCCCAGTATCACGAGGGCCGCGATCATCAGGGCGCTTTTGAGTAGGGTGCGTAACATGCGGCAGATTGTAGCCGGAAATGGACATCCCATTTAGGGTCTCCCTATTGAATGCGCCCACCTACCCTTTGTTATTGCGAGGAGCGCGGCTTGCCGCATGCCGCGGATAGAGTGTCATGCGGCGATCGTAATGACGGTGGGCGTGTGATGTGATGCAGGGCGCGCGATGGATAGGCTTTTTGGTGGTTTTGTCCTTGTCTATGTGGGCGCTTCCCTGTATGCTTCGCCCCCTTACGGAGAGGTGGATGAGTGGTTTAAGTCGCACGCCTGGAAAGCGTGTGTGGGTTCATAGCCCACCGCGGGTTCGAATCCCGCCTTCTCCGCCACGGAATGTGAAAAACCCACACCTACAAGGGCTGTGGGTTTTTTTACGCCCACTGAGTCGCCGCTATTCACCCTGCGCGGGAATGACGATCATTCCATAGGTTATCGTTTGTTATCGTTTCCCACGCTAAATTACATAGAGCTTTATTTTTTGGTGAATGATTGCATTTGTCTAGGTATTTGATTATATTTTGGTCGTTGTTTATTTTTTATATTCTTTTAGGGAAATCAAAATGGCGAGTTATAAAGAAATACAGGCTCAGATTGGTCAATTAAAGAAGGCTGCCACTACGCAGCGTCGTGTAGAAGCGGTTCAGGCGAAGAAGGCTGCCACTACGCAGCGTCGCGCTGAACTGGTTGGCGTAATTGCACAGATACGCGCGATGATGAAAGAGCATGGAATTGTTGCGGCCGATTTGGGCGGGCGTGGTAAGACCGAGCGCAAGGCTAAAGGCGTGATCCTGTATGCGAATCCGGCCGGCGGTAAAGGCTGGACGGGTAAAGGGCGTAAGCCGGGTTGGGTAGTTGAGGCGTTGGCTAGGGGCCGTTCGATCAGCGAGTTTTTGATTAAGTAATCGCGTCTAATCGCGTCATTAGCGCAATAGAAACACAAAGGCCGCCCTAGGGCGGCCTTTGTGTTTCTATTGCAGTGAGTGTTATTTCACGCGGCTACGGTATTCGCCCGTTGCCGTGTCGATCTCGATCTTATCGCCGATCTCAACGAAGGCGGGGACCAAGATGGTATGACTAGTCGGTTTGATCCGTGCCGGTTTCATGACCTTGCCAGAGGTGTCGCCTTTGACGGCGGGTTCGGTGTATTCAACCTCGCGCACGACATAGTTTTGCATGCTGATCGAGAGCGCCTTGCCTTCATAGAATACGACTTCAACTGGCATGCCATCATCTAAGAAGGGCAACGCATCGCTCATATTGTCGGCTTCGATCTCGTATTGGTTGTATTCGGCGTCCATAAAGACATACATCGGATCGGCAAAATAGGAGTAGGTACATTCCTTCTTGTCGAGGATGACTTGATCAAACTTGTCGTCGGCGCGATAGACGGCCTCGCTACCTTGACCGGTGAGCAGGTTTTTGAACTTCATCTTAACGACGGAGGAGTTGCGTCCTGATTTGGAGAATTCGGCCTTTTGTACGATGAGTGGGTCTTTGCCTACCATTACGACATTGCCGGGGCGGAGTTCTTGTGCTGTCTTCATAACGATTTCCGATGATTTAGGGTGTAAAAAAGGTGTAAACGCGTGTAAGCGCGTGCAAAAGCGACATTCTACCCGAGTTTGCGCTCAAACAGTCTCGCGTTCTGGCTGGTGGACGCCGACGATCGTTAGTTTGATCTGCCCTTCGTGGTCGATGTCGATCGTGACCTCGCCACCTTGCGCGAGCGTGCCGAAGAGCAACTCATCGGCCAAGGCCTTGCGGATGGTGTCTTGGATGAGGCGGGTCATCGGGCGTGCGCCCATGAGCGGGTCGAAACCGTGTTTGGCGAGGTGGCTGCGTAAGGCCTCGGTAAAGTGCGCCTCGACCTTTTTGGCCTGGAGCTGGGCCTCTAATTGCATGAGGAACTTGTCGACGACCTTAAGGATGGTGGTTTCGTCCAAGGGCGCAAACGCGCAGATGGCATCGAGTCGATTACGGAATTCGGGGGTGAAGGTGCGCTTGATCTCGGCCATCTCGTCGCCGCCCTTTTTGTCGTGGGCAAAGCCGATGGCGGTCTTTTGCAGGGCGGCCGAGCCGGCATTGGTGGTCATGATGAGGATGACATTGCGGAAGTCCGCCTTGCGGCCGTTGTTGTCGGTGAGCGTGCCGTGGTCCATGACCTGCAATAAGATGTTGTAGATGTCGGGGTGGGCCTTTTCGATCTCGTCTAGCAAGAGGACGGCGTAGGGGTGTTTGGTGATGGCCTCGGTGAGGAGGCCGCCCTGTTCAAAGCCGACATAGCCGGGCGGCGCGCCGATGAGGCGCGAGACGGCGTGGCGTTCCATGTATTCGCTCATGTCGAAGCGGATCAGTTCGACGCCTAAGGTGTAGGCGAGTTGCCGGGCGACCTCGGTCTTGCCGACGCCGGTGGGGCCGGAAAAGAGGAAGCCGCCGATCGGTTTTTGGGGGTCGGCGAGGCCGGAGCGGGCGAGTTTGATGGCGTTGGCGAGGCTGTCGATCGCGCCGTCTTGGCCAAAGATGATGGCCTTGATGTCGCGCGCTAAGGTGCGCAGCGAGGCGCGTTCGTCGCTGGCCACGGTCTTGGCGGGGATACGGGCGATGCGCGCGACGATCGCTTCTATCTCTTTGGTTGAGATGATCTTTTTTTGCTTTGAGCGGGGCAGGATGCGTTGCGCCGCGCCCGCTTCGTCGATGACATCGATGGCCTTGTCGGGCAGGTGACGGTCGTTGATGTGACGGGCGGAAAGCTCCGCCGCCGTAGTGAGCGCGGCACTGGTGTAACGCACCCCGTGATGGGCCTCAAAACGGCTTTTTAGACCGCGTAGGATGGCGATAGTGTCGGCCACGCTGGGCTCAGCGACATCGACCTTTTGGAAACGGCGCGAGAGGGCGTGATCTTTTTCGAAGATGCCACGATATTCTTGGTAGGTGGTCGCGCCTATACAGCGCAATTGACCGGAGGCGAGGGCGGGTTTTAAGAGGTTGGACGCATCGAGCGTGCCGCTTGAGGCAGAGCCTGCGCCGATAATGGCGTGGATCTCGTCGATAAAGAGGATGGCGTGCGGGTCGGCGTACAGTTCTTTGAGTACCGTCTTTAGGCGTTGTTCAAAGTCGCCACGATATTTGGTGCCGGCCAACAGGGCGCCGATGTCGAGCGCATAGACCGTGCCGTTGGCGAGGACCTCGGGGATGTTGCCTTCGACGATGCGGCGTGCCAGACCTTCGGCGATGGCGGTCTTGCCGACACCGGCCTCGCCAACCAGCAGGGGGTTGTTCTTGCGCCGCCGACAGAGCGTTTGGATGACGCGCTCTAGTTCGGGGGCGCGACCGATGAGGGGGTCGATGCGCCCCATCTTGGCTGCTTCATTGAGGTTGCTGGTGTAGGACCGGAGGGCGGAAGGCGCTGGTGTCACCTCGTTGATCGCGTGCGGTTTGTCTGTCTCGGCAGGCTCGGTGGCGGGGCTGGTGATGCCGTGGGCGATAAAGTTGACGAGATCAAGGCGGGAGATGCCTTGTTGCACCAAGAAATGTGCCGCGTGGGCGTCTTTTTCGCTGAATAATGCAACGAGGAGGTTGGCTCCGTTGATCTCTTTCTTGCCAGCTGATTGGGCGTGCAAGATGGCGCGTTGGATGACGCGCTGAAAGCCTAGGGTAGGCTGGGTGTCGACCGCGCCTTCGTTTTGTAGCGCAGGGGCGTGAGAGAGGATAAAGGCGCTGAGTTGCTCACGCAAGATATCGATATTTGCACCGCAGGCACGCAATACGGCGGCCGCAGAGGGGTTATCTAACAATGCCAAGAGTAGGTGTTCTAGGGTCAGAAACTCTTGCCGTTTTTGGCGCGCCTCCGTAAAGGCGAGGTGCAGGGTGATTTCGAGTTCTTGTGCGATCATGGTGGTCCTTTAAGGATCTAGTTTAACCGTCAGCTTCTACAACGCACTGTAGCGGATGTTGATGGGATTGAGCGTAGTCGGCTACTTTCTGAGCGCGCGTTTCGGCTATGTCGCGTGAATAGACACCGGCGACGGCCGCGCCGTCGTGGTGAATCTGCAGCATGATGCGTGTGGCATCTTCGGCCGATAACAAAAAAAACCGTTTCAAAACAAAGACAACAAACTCCATCGGGGTGAAGTCATCGTTTAAAAGTACGACGCGGAACAGAGGCGGAGACGGTGTTCGCGTGACTTCTTTCTGCGAGGATTCGTGGTGTTTAACATGCATGCTTACCATTGTGTGGCCAATTTGTTTTTTTGCAAGATCATTTTATATCGCCTAGGCTATTGACGCGCCTAGGTTAGTGGCGTAAAAAGCGGCTGTTTGGTCTTGTTTGGGTTGCGTGGATCACCAGCGGCAGGTTTTTTAGGTTTTTGGCCGGTACGCGATGCACTGTGTGGCTTCTAGTCCAAACTCTATTCGTTTTTATTTATGGAGTTATTTCATGGCAACAGGCATTGTTAAGTGGTTCAACGACGCAAAAGGTTTTGGTTTCATCACCCCTGATGGCGGCGGCGAAGACCTCTTCGCGCATTTCTCTGCAATCACCTCCTCGGGCTTCAAGTCTCTCAAAGAGAACCAGCGCGTGAGTTTTGATATCACCGAAGGCCCGAAGGGTAAGCAAGCGTCCAATATCGTTCCGCAGTAATGTGATCGGTAGGACTTAAAAACGGCGACTCGCAAGGGTCGCCGTTTTTTTGTCTGCCGTGTTCTTACATCGCGCGGATGATTTCGTCGCCGAAGGCCGAGCATGACACCTGTGTCGCATCGTCCATCAGGCGGGCGAAGTCGTAGGTCACGCGCTTGCTGTGGATCGCGCCGTCCATGCCTTTGATGATGAGATCGGCAGCCTCTAGCCAGCCCATGTGGCGCAACATCATCTCGCCGGAGAGGATGATGGAGCCGGGGTTGACATAGTCTTTGCCGGCGTACTTGGGCGCGGTGCCGTGGGTGGCCTCGAACATGGCGGTGGTGTTGGAGAGGTTAGCCCCCGGTGCGATACCGATGCCACCGACCTCGGCGGCCAGCGCGTCGGAGATGTAGTCGCCGTTGAGGTTGAGCGTGGCGACGACATCGTAGTCTTCGGGGCGCAACAAGATTTGCTGTAAGAAGGCGTCGGCGATGACATCTTTGATGATGATGCCGTTCGGTAATCGGACCCACGGGCCGCCGTCGATCAACTCGCCGCCGAACTCGCGCAGCGCGAGTTCGTAGCCCCATTTCTTGAAGCCGCCCTCGGTGAACTTCATGATGTTGCCCTTGTGTACCAAGGTGACGGAGCGGCGGTTGTTGTCGATGGCGTATTGGATGGCCTTGCGGATCAGCCGCTCGGAGCCTTCGATCGACACCGGTTTGATGCCGATGGCGGAGGTCTCTGGGAAGCGGATCTTGTTGACGCCCATCTCGCCTTGCAAGAAGGCGATGACCTTTTGTACTTCAGGCGTTCCGGCGGCCCATTCGACGCCGGCGTAGATATCTTCGGTGTTCTCACGGAAGATGACCATATCGACCTTTTCCGGGGCCTTGACCGGGCTGGGCACGCCGTCAAAATAACGCACCGGGCGCAGGCAGACGAACAGGTCCAGCATCTGGCGCAGGGCGACATTGAGTGAGCGGATGCCGCCCGAGGTCGGCGTGGTGAGCGGGCCCTTGATGGAGATGACGAAGTCGCGTGCGGCTTGCACGGTTTCGTCCGGCATCCAGGTGTCGTTGCCATAGACCGTGAGCGCCTTTTCGCCAGCGTAGATCTCCATCCATTCGATCTGGCGTTGGCCCGCGTAGGCCTTTGCCACGGCCGCATCGAGCACCTTGCGCATCACCGGGGTGATATCGACGCCGGTGCCGTCGCCCTCGATAAACGGGATGATGGGACGGGCGGGGACATTGAGGCTGTGATCGGCGTTGACGGTGATGCGACTGCCGTGGGCGGGGATCTGGATATGGGTTTGAATCGGGCTCACGAGGATTCCTAGCAGGGTAGGTGAATGGGGGAATCCCGCTATTTTAACCGAGCGCGATGTCCTTGGGCTGAGCGTGAGCGCGTAATTAGTGTCGTTGTAATCGTTCGCGCCAATAGTGGCTGCGGGCGAGGATGGCGTCGCGGTCTAGGGTCTGGCAACGATGCCCGTCGACGACGGCGCGTCCGGCAATCCAGACCGCGCTGACATGTTCGCGTCCCGCGCTGTAGACGAGCTGGGCGATGGGGTCGAAGCAGGGTTGATTCTCGGGGCCGGAGAGGTCCACTGCGACGAGGTCGGCCTGTTTGCCGATCACGAGGGAGCCGATCTGCGCATCCATCCCCAAGGCGCGCGCGCCGTTGATCGTGGCCATCGCTAAGGCTTGATAGGCGGGGAGGGCGTCGGCTTGACCGCTTGCGCCTTTGGCGAGCAACGCGGCGAGACGCATCTCTTGCCAGAGGTCGAGGCGGTTATTGCTGGCGGCGCCGTCGGTGCCTAAACCGATCGTTACGCCCTGCGCCTGTAAAGCGGTCACCGGCGCGATGCCGCTGGCGAGTTTGAGGTTGGAACTGGGACAGTGTGCAACCGAGACGCCCTGTTCGGCGAGCATGGCCTGTTCTTCGTTATTGAGGTGTACGCTGTGGACGGCGATGAATTGCGGCCCTAAGAGGCCTAGGCGACGCAGGCGTTCTAAGGGGCGCACGCCGTGTTGTTGTAGGCTTTGCGTGATCTCGTCTAGGGTCTCGTGGCAATGGCAATGGATGGGCAGGTCGAGTTGGTCGCTGTAGGTGGCGACCTTCTCAAAGCTGCGGTCGCTCACCGAGTAGGGCGCGTGCGGCGCGAGACAAAAGTTGACCAGCGGATGTTCCCGCCAACGGTCGCGCAGGGCTAGGCCTTGTTGTAGATAGGCGTCTGTATCGGCCGCCCATGCTGTCGGAAAATCCAGCACGATGAGGCCGCTGACGATGCGTTGTCGCGCTTCTATGGCGACCTCGATGCTGGCCTCGGGGAAGAGATACATGTCGTTGAAACAGGTGATGCCGCCTTCTAGCATCTCTAGACAGGCGAGGCGTGTACCGTCGGCGACAAAGTCTGGGCTGAGCCAGCGTTTCTCGGTCGGCCAGATATGGTTTTGTAGCCAGTCCATCAGCGAGCGGTCGTCGGCGTAACCGCGGAGTAGTGCCATGGCTGCGTGGGTGTGCAGATTGATGAGGCCGGGGATGATGGCGTGACCGGGCAGGCGGCGATGTTCGGCGGGCTGATAGCGGCTGTCGGCCTCATGGTCGGGCAGGATATCGAAGATACGCCCGTCACGCACAATGAGGGCGTGCGCCTCCAAGACCTGTAAGGCGGGTTCGACGGGGATAATCCATTGCGGGTCTAGACGCAGGTCGGCGGGGATAGGGGTATGCATGGATCGCATCCTATGCGGCGCATAGAGGACTTGGCAAGGATAAATAACATAGTCGGGGTGGCGAGTCGTGGTAAAATCACGCGCGCCCGCACTAGAGTTATCTAGCGCGGCTTTTTATAACCCTAGCAATCATCCCGGAAGCACCGATGGAATCCTTCGCCAAAGAAACCCTGCCGATCAGTATCGAAGACGAGATGCGTCATTCCTATCTCGATTACGCCATGAGCGTGATCGTCGGTCGGGCATTGCCCGATGTGCGCGATGGCCTGAAACCGGTGCATCGGCGGGTGTTGTTTGCCATGCACGAGCTGTCCAACGACTGGAACCGCGCCTACAAAAAGTCGGCGCGTATCGTCGGCGATGTGATCGGTAAATATCACCCGCACGGCGACACGGCGGTGTACGACACCATCGTGCGCATGGCGCAAAATTTTTCCCTGCGTTACATGCTAGTCG
>QYQG01000029.1 GCA_007280375.1 Betaproteobacteria bacterium | reverse complement strand
GGTCGGGGTAGAGTTGCCGGATCGCTGCGCTATAGGTCGCCAGTTGTTCTTGATGCGGCGCGGAGCGGAGGGCGAGGTCAGGCTCGCTGAGTCCGCCGGTCTTGTAGTCCAAGATCCACCAGCCATCGGCTTGGCGCACGAGGCGGTCTATGCGCTGGAGGCGTCCCGTCGCGTCGATAAAGTCGACCTCGTTGCGTGCTTCGATGCAGTGCGCGGAGTCAAAGAAACGCCGCGCTGCCGGGCTGTCCAAGATGCAGCGCGCCATCGCTGCGACCTGCGCGAACACGACGGGCGGCAGGTTGAGACGGGCGCGCAAGGCGGCCTCGTCAAGGCGGTCGGCCCATTCGAGATAGAGATGCACGTGTACGCCAAACTCGGCAAGGGCGTCCTGCGGCGCGCGCCGTTCACCGATAGGTGTGGACGGGGGTAAAGAGGGCGTGTTGATCGGGTCGTGCGTGGGGGCGGGTGTGGTGCAGGGAGGCAGCTCGGTGGGGACGACACACTGCGCCAGACTGGCCTGGGTTCGCGCCAACCATGAGCCGTCTTTAGCGCGGCTACCGCTGATGACCAGCATCTGCCGGGCGCGCGTCATGGCCACATAGAGCAGGTTGTGACGCTCGCGTTCGGCTAACGCGGCGTGGGTCGCCAGCAGGTCTGCGCGTCCTTCGCCGTACCACGCTTGCGACCCCATCAAGGAAAGGTGGGTGGGAGCAACGGCTGTTGGCGGCCATTCGACGAGGACATCGGGAACCTCTTGGCTCATGGGCTCGTCGGCCTTGATGAGATAGACGATGGGCGACTCCAGCCCTTTGGCGGCGTGTATGGTGAGGATGCGCACCACATTGCCGACCGCGACCGGGGCCTCATCGGGCGCGTCATTGCCGGCCTTGCGGCGTAGGGCGGTGATCTCGTCGAGAAACTTGGGCAGGCTGGGATAACGACCGCCACCCAGTTGCAGACCGAGATTTAACAAGGCGCGCAGGTTGGCCAAGGCCGGTTTGATGCGATCGGGCGGCAGGGCGGCGCTGTAACGCGCCTCAATGTCGGCCTCAAAGTAGATGCGGTCGAGGCAATCGTGTGGCGGCAGACGCGTCGCCATCGCGGACCACGCGGTGAGTTGCCGGGCGGCGCGCTGTAAGGACGGCGAGAGATTGGGCTGCTGCTGTAAGCGGCTCAACCAAGGCACGGTCTGTAGTGGCCCGTCTGCGAGCTGCCAGAGGTCGGCCTCGCTGCAGGCATAGAGCGGGCTGCGCAAGACCTGCGCCAAGGCGAGGTCATCGTGAGGATTGACGATGAGGCGCAATAAAGCGAGGACATCGCTGACCTCTAACGCATCGAGCAACCCGCCCCGGCGACTGGTGAGATAAGGGATGCCGGCGGCGCGAAAGGCGGTCTCGAAGGCCTCAAGGCCGGAGCGTTTGGCGCACAGGACGAGGCAATCTTCAAAGCGGGCGGGGCGGGTCTGTGCCGTGCCCTCAATCTCGATCTCGATCGCGGCGTGACCGACCACGCTGAGGATATGTGCGGCGACCTGGGTGGCCTCGGCTGCTCGCGTATCGGTCTTCTCGGGCAAGGGCTCTGTTAAGGGGTTACGCAAGGCGGCTTGTGGTGTCGGCGCGGGGGACTTCTTGGCGGACGGGTCGGTGTCTGCGGGCGGTGGGACTAGGCATAGACAGGCCCCGACACGGTCTTGGGTGTGGGCGTGATGCGCGGCAAAATGCGGATAAGCCGCGCCCAAGGGCAAAAAGGTGTGATTGACCCAGTCCACGATGGCGGGCGCACAGCGACGGGTCTGGTTTTCGCTGGCGGTCTGCGCGGCAAAGCGCTGTTCGAGAAAGGCGCGCGCATGATCAAATAGCCGCGCATCGGCGCGCCGAAAACGGTAGATGGATTGCTTGGGGTCGCCGACCAGAAACACGGTGGGCCGTGCCTCATCATGCCCGTACGCGTCTAGCCACGCATGGACGATGCCCCATTGCAACGGGCTGGCGTCTTGAAATTCGTCCAGCAAGAGGTGTCGCCAGCGCGCATCCAACTTGGCCAACATGGCATCGGTGTGATTTGAGTGGTGGAGTAGTTGTGCGGTCAGCCATTCGGCATCGGTGTGATCAAGGCCGTCGCGCTGGGCCTTGGCCTGTTGATAGTGCGCCATGAGATCCACCGCCAAGGGCAGGCAGTGTGTATGTAGCCATAGGGCGCGGACATCGCGCTGGCTGGCGGCGGCGGCGTGTAAGGCGGTGGCTAGCGCGTCATAAAGTTCAAAATAGTGCGCCATGTCTGTTGCGCCTAGGCGTTTTTCCATGGCGGGGGACGGTTTGATGTCGCGATATATCAGCGCATCCTTGCTTAATAGTGCGGCCATGAAATCGGTCGCGCGCTCGCTATCGAGGGCGTATTCGAGTTTTTGTGCCCGTTCGCTGCATTTTGCCCCGCCATTTTTGTGTTGTAGGGGCAAAAAGGCGTGGCATTGCTGTAAAAACGCCGCGTCGTGTACGCAGTCGGCGAGGGGGGTTTCGTGTTCGCTGACCCCTAACAAGGCCGCGAGTTCGGCGATGCTTTCTGCGACCGGATCGGCGCGCCCGTCGGCCCACGCCCACCAATCGACACGCAATTTTAATAGTTCGAAAAGGTGAGTGTGTAAGGTGAAGAACGGCAGGTCGTCGGCCTTGAAGAGCGCCTGTATCATGGCGTAGAGGGGGGCCTTGCCGGGCGTGCGCAGGGTCTCTAGCCACGCGTTCCAGGTCTCGTCGATGAGTAAGGTGGTGTCTTCGATGAGCTGGCTAGGGGCGCGTTCTAGCAAAGGGGCGCGCGCCAAGAGATGTAGAAACCAGCCGTGAAAGGTGGTGATCATCGGCGCCGGTCGGGCCTGCGCGACCCGTTCCAAGAGTCCGCGTGCCTGTGGCAGGGCCGCGGCGGCGGCGGCGGCGGTGAGGCCGCGCTCGCATAGAAAGGCGATGACGCGCGGGTCGTCCTCGCGGGCAAGGAATAGCAGCCATTCGTCTAGTCGTGCCCGCATCTCACCCGCCGCCTTGCGCGTAAAGGTAATCGCCAGCAAAGACGACGGCGCCTCGCCCGCCAAGAGCAGGCGTAATAGGCGGGAGACCAAGAGCCAGGTCTTGCCGCTTCCGGCACAGGCCTCGACGACAAAGCTGCCTTGCGGGTTGAGGGTGTCTATCGGTTGAATAGCGGCGTTAGTGCTCATGTGTTCCCCAGTGCCTTAGCCAGACGCGGAGGCGACGAAAGGCCTCGGTCGATAGGCTGTCGGGCAGGATGAGGAGGCGTTGCCGTCGTCCTGGGTTGATGGGCTGTAAGACGAGGGCGCAGAACAGCGGTGTGACATGGCTGGCGCCCTCCAGTCGGTAGGCGATCCATCCGTCCGCAGCGACACCGACCTGTAACACGCCATCAGGATCGGCGCGTAAGCGCAAGGCGTGCGGCCTAGGCCATCCTACCCCTGATGCGACGACGCCCGCTGCGAGGATGGCCTGCACCGTCCATGGCAGGGCTGCGAGGGCGACGGCTAACAGGGCCAGGCCGTGCAGGCTCACGACCGTCCCGCGCACGAGGCGCGAGGGGCGGATATCAAATAGCATGGCGTTAGCCGTTACAATGCCTGTCACCGTTTACCTATCGTTTATTGATGAAATACGCATCGCGCCTGTGTCTGGTTGTCCTGTTATGTGCCGCTACGACGGCGCAGGCCGTGTTGCCGGTCGCCGTAGGGCAGGCCTTAGCGCAGGCGGGCATCCCCGCGGAGGCGGTGGGTCTTTGGGTGTCTGCGCCCGACACAGGGCGTAGTCTAGCGCATCAAGAACAACAGGTCTTTAATCCGGCCTCGGTAATGAAGCTGGTGACGACGATGGCCGCGCTCGATCGGCTGGGCCCCGCACATACCTTTGCAACGGAGGTGTACACCGATGGGCCCCTCAAGGACGGGGTGCTGCAGGGGGCCTTGTATATCAAAGGCGGCGGCGATCCGACCTTGACGATAGAACGGGCCTCTAGTCTGTTGCGTGCCTTACGCGCCCGTGGTGTGCGTGTCATCCAAGGCGATCTGGTGCTCGATATGGGGCATTACGCCTTGCCTGCCTTGGATCCGGCCGGGTTTGATGCCGCACCGGAACGCCCTTATAACGCCCCGCCCGCCGCCTTATTGGTCAATTACAACACGATCGCGCTGACCTTCTCGCCCCGTCTAGGGAGGGTTACGCTCGGCGTAGAACCGCCGACCTTACGCATTAACGCCGTCATACACGGTATAGAGGGGCCGTGTAACGGCTGGCAAGAGCTGCTCAGGCCCCGTATCCATGAGGGTGAAATGATGCTGGAAGGCGATTATCCCCTGGCCTGTGGTACCCGTACCGCGTGGTTTAATCTGCTGAACCCCGCCGACAACAGCGCGATGCACTTAACGAGTTTGTGGCAAGAGTTGGGCGGCACCCTACAGGGAGGCGTGCGTCTTGCGGCGACCCCCGCCACGGCGGAACTGCTGTTGTCCTTTCCCTCCAAGCCCTTGGCCGAGATCGTGCGTGATATCAATAAGCACAGCAACAATGTCATGGCGCGGATGGTGTTGCTTAATTTGGGGGCTATCCACGCCGGGGGGGCTGCATCGCCAGAGCATGGACAGCAGGCGATCCATGCGTGGTTGGCCCAGCGCGGACTGTCGTTGCCGGGATTGGTGATTGATAATGGGGCCGGTTTGGCGCGCGAGGCGCGTTTGAGTCCCGAGGGCTTGGGGCAACTCTTGCGCTGGGCGAGTGCGCAGTCGTGGTTCTTTGAGTTTGTCGCCTCGCTACCTGCGTGGGGGGTCGATGGTACGCTGCGGCAGCGTCGATCCTTGCCGCAGGCGGTCGGCCGTGCCCACCTTAAGACCGGCAGTTTGCGCGGGGTGCGTGCGTGGGCAGGGTTTGTGCCGAGTCCGCAGGGTGTGCAGATCGTCGTTTTGTTCATCAATCATGCGAATGCGGGTCAGGCGGGGGCGGTGATCGAGACCGTGTTGGGCGCGCTAGTCCCATTCGATACCCCTGCGGATAAGAGGCGTTAACCCCGTGATTCAGCAGTCCCTTATTTAGAATAACAGCTTGGACTTATGCACGCCTTGGGTTTGCTCCGCAGGGCACGGCCTAAGAAATATTGATCTAAACAGGGCTTTTTGTAACTCGTTGTTTTTTATTTGTTTAATATAGTGGTCATATTTTACGCAGGGGCTGAGACCGCTAGCGCTGGCGTAAGTTATAGCGGTTTTAGAGGGCTTCTCCACAGAGTTATCCACAGGTTTTGTGGATAGTTTTTTCGTATCATGTTCATCATGCTGTTCGCCCCGTTTCAAAGAATCCACTTTAAGTTGTAAGGCTAACTCACCCTTCATGACACATCGCATTGCACAAGTCGCACTTGACATCCCGCTGGCACGCCTATTTGATTATTTGGCGTTGGACGCCGAGGCCGAGGATATCGGGCGGCGGGTCATCGTGCCGTTTGGTAAGACGATGCAGGTCGGGGTCTTGATCGCCTTGACGGAGGAGAGCGAGATCGACGCGATGCAGTTGAAGGCGATCGCGGAGATTGACCGTCGTTTCGCGCCCTTGCCGGCGGCGTTGATCGCTCTGGCGCGTTTTGCCGCCGATTATTATCACCATCCCTTCGGCGCGACCTTGATCAATAGCCTGCCGCCCGCGCTACGGCAACCGCAATTTCGCCTGCCGCCCGCTGAGGCCTATCGCCTGACCGAGGCAGGACGGTTGCACGCGGTAACGCTCGCACCGCGTGCGACTGCGCAACATGCCCTTGCCGCGCAGTTGGCTGAGGGGGCGTGTCCGCGTGCGGCCTTGTCGGCCTATGCCACGCACCTGCCGCGCTGGTTGGCGCAGGGTTGGATCGCGCCGTGCGCGCTTCCGGTCACGCACGCGGCGAGTGTGCCGCCGCCCTTGACCGAGGCGCAGACCGCTGCCGTGGTGGCCTTGCGCGCCTCGATGGGGTTTGCGGTGCATCTCCTTTACGGCATCACCGGCAGCGGCAAGACGGAGGTCTATCTACAGCGTTGCGCCGATGTCGTGGCCGTGGGGCGGCAGGCCCTGATCCTCGTCCCGGAGATCCACCTCACGCCGCAACTAACAGAACGCGTGGCGCAACGCTTCCCCCATCACCGCGTCGTCTTGATGCATAGCGTGTTGTCGGCGGGGGAGCGCTTGGCGGCTTGGCTGAGTTGCCTGAATGGCGAGGCCGATATTGTCCTCGGCACGCGCCTCGCCGTGTTTGCGCCCTTGACGCGGCTAGGCCTGATCGTGGTTGATGAGGAACACGATAGCGCCTACAAACAGGGCGAGGGCCTGCGCTACTCGGCCCGTGATCTGGCTATCTGGCGCGCTCGGCAGGCCGATGCGCCCTGTCTGCTCGGCTCGGCGACCCCGGCCTTGGAGAGTTGGCATAACGCGCAGACGGGCCGCTATCAACGCCATACCTTAGCCGTGCGGGCGCGTAGCGGCGCGACCTTGCCGGCGGTTAGGCTCATCGATACGCGCACCGATAGGCCTAAGCACGGCCTCTCGCGTGCCCTGGATGCCGCGCTAGAGGCGGGCCTCACGCGTGGCGAGCAAAGTTTGGTGTTTATCAATCGGCGCGGCTATGCCCCCGTGCAGGTCTGCAACGCCTGTCAGCACATCGTCGATTGCCCCCGTTGTGCCGCGCATCAGGTCGTGCACCGTCATCCTACGGGCTATCGACTCCGCTGCCATCATTGCGGTCATGAGCAGGCCCCACCGCAGTCTTGCCCAAACTGCGGTTCACGCGATCTGCGCACGGGCGGCCAAGGGACGCAGCGGATCGAAGAACGCTTGGTCGAGCGTTTCCCGGCGGCGCGTATCCTGCGCGTCGATCGCGATACCGCCAGCAAGAAAGGTGGCTTTGCGGCCATGCGCGAGGCCATTGCTCGACACGAGGTGGACATTATTGTTGGCACGCAGATCCTCGCCAAGGGACACGATTTCCCTGACCTGACGCAAGTGGGTGTGATCGGTGCCGATAGCGCCTTACAAGCCCCGGACTTTCGTGCCGGTGAGCGGCTCTTTGCCCAGCTCATGCAGGTGGGTGGCCGTGCCGGGCGGGCGGCGACGGCGGGCACGGTCTGGGTGCAGACCGATTGGCCTCGCCACCCGCTGTTTGCCGCGCTGCATCGGCATGACTACCCCGGCTTTGCCGCGCATACCCTGCGTGAACGGCAGGAGGCGGGTTTCCCGCCCTTTATGCACCTCGCCGTCCTGCGCGCCGATGCCGTCAATATGGCCGCGGCCATGGCCTTTTTGGTGGCGGCGCAGGCCGCGCTCGCGGCCCCGGAGGCGGTGGCGGTGTTTGACCCCGTGCCGGCCTTGATCGCCCGCGTTGCGCATCGCGAACGCGCCCAGCTCTTGCTGCAATCGACGCGCCGAGAGGACTTGCAGGCCTACCTGCGCGTATGGATAGAGGCCGTGCGCGCCCTGCCGGTGCGCGGTGGTGTACGCTGGTCGCTGGATGTAGACCCCGCCGAATTTTAGAAATCGCTACCGTCTACGGGGGTATAATCGCCCACCTTTTGATCGTCATGCCATGTACTTAGACCCTAAAATCCAACTCGCGAATGCCTTTACCCAGGCCCGCAATGTGATCGCCCCCGATAGCGACGCGGTGGTCACGATAGAACGCCCACGGCAGGCCAGCCACGGTGACTACGCCTGTAACCTCGCCATGCAACTGGCTAAGTCCTTGCAGCGCAACCCGCGCGAGGTGGCCGCTGACCTGCTCGCCGCCTTGAACTCGCCGTTGATCGCCAAGGCCGAGATCGCCGGCCCCGGTTTTATCAATATCAGCCTCATCCCGAGCGCGCGCCAAGCGGTGGTGGCGCATATCTTGGCGCAGGGCGCAGACTATGGCCGTGGCAACGCGCAGGGCACGGTGCAGGTCGAGTTTGTCTCGGCCAACCCCACCGGCCCCTTGCATGTCGGTCACGGGCGCGGCGCGGCCTTTGGCGCGAGTCTGGCCAATGTGCTGGCGTTTGCTGGCCACACGGTCAGCCGCGAATACTATGTCAACGACGCCGGTCGGCAGATGGACATCCTTGCCCTCTCCACCTGGCTACGCTACCTTGAATTGCAAGGCGAGTCGCTGGCCTTCCCGCCCAACGCCTATCAGGGCGACTATGTGCGCGAGATGGCACAGGGTATCCAGGCCGCTCATGCCGACCGCTATCGTCGCTCGGCCGCCGCGGTCTATGCCGATGCGCCGTCGCTAGCGGACGCGCCGGACGATTACCTTGATCACCTTATCGCGCGCGCCAAGGCCTTGTTGGGTGCCGATTATGCCTATGTGCACGGCCACGCGCTGGCCGAACAACTGGGCGATTGCCGCAACGATCTGACCGAGTTCGGCGTGTCGTTTGACCAGTGGTTTTCCGAGCGCACCCTGCACGATGCCGGCCTCATCGACACGGCCGTCGCCGCCTTGCAACGCCACAATCACATCTACGAACAAGATGGCGCCTTGTGGTTTCGCTCGACCGCGTTTGGAGACGAGAAAGACCGCGTCGTCAAACGCGCGGGGACGGACGGTGGCGGCGCGTATACCTATTTTGCCGCCGACATCGCCTATCACCTCAACAAATTCGAGCGCGGCTTTGACCGTGTCATCGACATCTGGGGCGCCGATCACCACGGCTATATCCAGCGCGTCAAGGGCGCGTTGACCGCCACCGGTGCGGATGCCGAACGGTTGACCGTGGCCTTGGTGCAGTTTGCGGTGTTGTTCCGCGACGGTCAAAAGGTCGCCATGTCCACCCGCTCCGGCCAGTTTGTCACCCTGCGCGAGTTGCGCCACGAGGTTGGCAACGATGCCTGCCGTTTCTTCTATGTGCTGCGCAAGTCCGAGCAACACCTCGATTTCGACCTCGATCTGGCCAAGAGCCAATCGAACGAAAACCCAGTCTATTACATCCAATATGCCCACGCCCGCATCTGCCGCGTGTTGGCCGCGTGGGATGGCAACCTCGCCGATCTGGCGGAGGCGGACATGGCGCTGTTGGTCGAGCAGCCGGCCATGGTCTTGCTCGAGCGCTTGGCCGAATTTCCCGCCGTATGTGCCGCTGCTGCCAGCGACCTCGCCGTGCATAGCATCGCCTATTACCTCAAAGACCTCGCCGCTGACCTGCATGGTTTCTATGCCGCGTGCCAGTTCTTGGTTGAGGATGTCGCCCTTAAAAACGCACGCCTCGCCTTGGTCACGGCGACGCGGCAGGTGCTGCGCAATGGCCTGACCCTACTCGGCGTCTCCGCGCCAGAACAGATGTAAACCGCGATGGCGCGGCATGACTTCAAGCCTACCGCACGGACGGCTAAGACCACCGGGCGTAAGACGGGCCGGGGCGTGGCATGGGCTGGCTTTTATATATCTCTCCGAGCCCACG
>QYQG01000044.1 GCA_007280375.1 Betaproteobacteria bacterium | reverse complement strand
TCCCTCCCCTTCAAGGGGAGGGCTGGGATGGGTGAGGTGTTGACGACCGAACTGGTGGTCTTGGCCGAAGGGGGGCGTGGTTTGCCACAGAACGATGCGTCGCTGAAGGATTATGCGCAAAGCGCGATCGTGTGTGAGGTCGAGAGCGAACAGCCGCATCTGGGTTTGGCCTATGAACGCTTTACGCCGGAGGGGCCGATTGCCTTGTTGCCGCTGGGTAACCGTTATGCCTTGGTGTGGACGACGCCGGCGGCGCAGGTGGCTGAACGGCTGGCCTGGTCGGATGCGGATTTTTTGGCGGGGCTTTACGCCGCCTTTGGCGAACGGCAGGGGCGTTTTGTGGCGGCCTCAGCACGGGCGGCCTTTCCTTTGCGCATGGCCTTGCGCGGCGCGGGCGAGACGGCGGGCGTGGTGCGGATCGGTAATGCGGCGCAGCTTTTACATCCGGTCGCGGGGCAAGGTTTTAACCTCGGTCTGCGCGATGCGTGGCAGTTGGCGGAAACGATCTTGGATACGCCAACGGGGGGTCTCGATAAGGCGGATCTGTTGCAGCGTTATGTGCGGGCGCGCGGCGCGGATGTGTCGGCGGGCGCGCGGGTGACCGATCTATTGGTGGAGGTGTTTTCGAACGACCTGCCGTTGATCGCGCAGGCGCGCGGGCTGGCCTTGACCGCGTTAGACCTGTTCCAGCCGCTCAAGAATGGCTTTGCGCGTAAGATGATGCACGGGGCGCGAACATGGTAAATGAGCAGGTAAATGAGCGCGAGGTGGTGATCGTGGGCGGCGGCTTGAACGGCGCGGCCTTGGCCTTGGCCTTAAGCTTTGGCCCGCATGCGGTGACGCTGGTCGAGCCCAATCCACCGACCGCGCCGGATGATGCATCGTGGGATGCGCGTATCTACGCCTATTCGCCCGGCAATGTGGCGTGGTTACGCGGTCTGGGCGCGTGGACGGATGACTTGCGCAACCAGCCTATCTATCAGATGCGCGTGCACGGTGATGCGGATGGGCAGTTGCGCTTTGATGCCTTGGAGACCGGCCTGCCGGAGCTGGCCGTCATCGCCGAGAATCGTAGTCTGCACGGGCAGATCTGGCAGGCGTTGCAGGCGCGCGGGGTAGAGGTCATCGCGGCGCGGCCGAGCGCGGTGCTGTGGGGCGAGGGCAGTCGTCATACGCTACCGTTTGCCGATGCACCGGCGTTACAGACGCGCCTCTTGGTGGCGGCCGATGGCGCGAACTCGTGGCTCCGGCAACAGGCGGGCATCGCGCTGACGACGGACGATTATGGTCAGTCGGGGGTGGTGGCTAATTTTGAGTGCGAACGACCGCATCGCGGTATTGCGTGGCAATGGTTCCGTCCCGATGGCGTGTTGGCCTATCTGCCCTTGCCGGGGCGGCGTATCTCTATGGTGTGGTCAACGCCGACGGCGTTGGTGGCGGCGCGTCTGGCCTTGTCGCCGGAGGCCTTGGCGGCGGAGGTGACAGCGGCAGGTGGCGGGGTGCTGGGCGATCTGCGGCTGATCACCCCGGCGCAGGCCTTCCCGCTTAAACGCCGTCTGGCGCAGGAATGGGTGCGCCCGGGGCTGGTCTTGGTCGGCGATGCGGCGCATACCGTGCATCCCTTGGCGGGGCAGGGCGTGAATCTGGGTTTTAGAGATTCGCGCCTATTGGCAGAGTTCTTGACCTTAGGCGGTGACCCGGGCGAGCTGGGTCGTTTACAATCCTATGCCTTGCGTAGGCGTGAGGATGTGCTGACCATGCAGTGGGTGACGGGCACGCTGAAACGCAGTTTTTATGAGATGGGCCCCGCATTTGGTGCGTGGCGCAATCACGGGATGAACCTCACCGATGCCGTGGATGGGCTGAAACAGGCCTTGATGCGGCATGCGGTGCAATGATTTTTTAAGGAGTAGTTGATGCGTTTAAAGTGGATGAGTGTGGCGCTGTTGGCCGTGTCGGGACAGATGGCATGGGCCGATGACGCGGCGGTGCGGGCGGCGGCGAAGAATCTGGCGCCGGATGTGCGGGTGACCTCCGTGCGCGCCACCCCGGTGGCGGGGGTGAACGAGGTGGTGCTAGAGGGCGAGCAGGGGCCGATGTTGGTCTATATCAACGACAAGGGTACTTACGCCTTCGCCGGTGAGCTGATCGATATCAACAAGGGGCGTAGCCTGACCGATGAGCGCATCGAGGAGCTGACGCGGGTGAAGTTTGACAGCCTGCCCTTGGATAAGGCGATCAAAACCGTTAAGGGCAACGGTAAGCGTCGTCTGGTGGTGTTCTCGGACGCGGATTGTCCGTATTGCCGCAAACTGGAGAATGAGTTAGTTAAGGTGACGGATGTGACGATCTACACCTTCCTCTACCCCATCGCCCACCCAGCGGCCAATCAAAAGTCGAAGCAGATCTGGTGCGCGCCCGATCGTGCGCAAGCATGGTCGGATTACATGTTGCAAAAGACCTTGCCGGCGAACAGTGGTGATTGCCCCAACCCGATGGAGGCGACCCTAGCCTTGGGGCAAAAGTTGCGCGTCAGCGGCACGCCGACCTTAATCTTTGCTAACGGCAAACGCGCGCCCGGCTATGTCCCGGCCGACCGTATCGAGAAGCTGTTGCAAGAGGCCGCACGCTAGATGCTGGGTTATCGTCACGCCTTTCACGCGGGCAACCACGCCGATGTCTTAAAACACCTCGTGCTGGTGCGCATCCTGCGCCACATGAACCAAAAGGAAAAACCCTATTGGTACATCGACACGCACGCCGGCGCGGGGCTCTATGGCCTAGATTCGGGCTATGCGACCAAGAACGCGGAGCATGAGCAGGGCATCAATCGGCTCTGGTCGGTGACCGATCTACCTGAACCGTTGACGGATTTCGTCGATCTGCTACGCGACCTCAACCCGCGCGGGCGGCTGACGCTGTATCCCGGTTCGCCCTATATTGCCCAGAAACTCCTGCGTCCGATCGATAAGATGCGCTTGTTTGAGATGCATACGACCGATATTGAATTGCTGGGCCGCACCTTCCACGATGGCCGGCGCGTGGTGGTGACCTTGGGCGATGGCTTTGCGGGATTGAAGTCCTCGTTGCCGCCGCCACCACGACGCGCTGTGGTCTTGATCGATCCGTCGTATGAAGATAAGGCCGATTACGCGCGCGTGCCGGAGGCCTTAAAAGACAGTCTGAAACGCTTTGCGACAGGGACTTATATTATTTGGTATCCGCTCTTGGGGCGCGCCGATGCACAGCGTCTGCCGGAGCGTCTGCGCTCGGCGGCGAAGGCCTTGGGGGCCGAGTGGTTGGATGTCAATCTACAGGTCTATAAACCGGTGACCGGCGAGACGGGGATGCACGGCAGTGGCCTCTTTATCGTCAACCCGCCGTGGACGCTGGAGGCGGATCTGCGCGTGTGTATGCCGGTGTTGGCTTCGCTGTTGGCGCAAGGCAGTCAGGCCAGTTTTAACTTGGAGCGATCTAAGGGCTGAGGCATGCATAGGTTTGCAGGCGCTTTATCGACACCGTTTCAGCAGGCTATGTTGTTTTCGGTGGCGGTGCATCTAGCGACGCTGGCGTGGGTACAGCCGCCGCATCCGTCCATGGAGCCTATCTTAACGGTCTTGGAGGCGCGGCTGGACGCGGTACGCGTGCCGGTTGTTGCGCCGCCGCTGTCTCCGCCGTCGCCGTCGCCGTCGCCGCCTCATCCATTACCACCGCCATCGGCGCAGCCGCCTGTCCCGTTGCCGCCGCGCGCGCCCACCCCCGTGTCCGCAGCGGTAGCCGTGCCTGTTGCAGTGGCGGCTGCTGTCTCTGCCTCGCCTAGCGTTCAGGCGATTGCGCCGGTGTCCGCCGTGCCCGTTGTGTTGGCCGCTCCGCGACCGATAGCGGATGCGCCATGGCACCCCGTGGCTAAGCTGGACGCGCCTCCCAAGCATATAGATCAGACCCGTTTGGTTTACCCTTCGAAGGCGCAACGCGAGGGCGTGCAGGGCTGGGTCAAGGCGAGGATGCAGGTCAACGCGCAGGGCGTGGTCGAGGCCGTAGAGATCGTCGCGACCCAGCCGCCGGGGGTTTTTGACGCGGCGGCATTGGCCTTTTTTAGGCAGGCGCGCTATCAGCCACCGCTAAAGGATGGGCAAGCCGTGCGCGCGATCATCGAAGAACGGGTGCGTTTTACGCTAAACGATGACGCGCCTTGATTGGGGCGCAGCGCAGGCGTCTCGCCCGCCAGCAGGCGGGACGCCTGCTCTCCAAGCATTAGTTGCCGTTGCGCACGATGGGGTAATCTTTAGGCAACAAGACCCACATGCGGCCTTTTTGTTTCATCGCACCCGCCTTTTTGCCGGCGGCGTCGCCAAAGCCCCAGAAGAAGTCGGCACGGACATTACCTTTGATCGCGCCGCCGGTGTCTTGCGCCATCATCAGGCGGTTGATCGGTTCGCTAGCGTTGGGTTGGGTGGTGGCCAGCCAGACCGGTGCGCCGAGCGGCGTGCCACGCGGGTCAACGGCGATGCTGCGTTCGCCGGTGATGGGGACGCCCAAGGCGCCGAGTGGGCCATTGCCGTTGTTGGGCAGCTCACGGAAGAAGACTTGGCTGGGGTTGGTGTTGAGCAGTTCGTTGAGGCGATTGGGGTTGCGCCGCACCCAGTCTTTGATGCCTTGCATGGAGGCTTGCGCGGCGGTGAGTTCGCCTTTGTCTATTAGCCATTTTCCGGCTGATTTGTAGGGGTGGCCGTTTTGGTTGGCATAGCCGACGCGGAGCATCTCGCCGTCTTCGAGTTGCAGGCGGCCGGAGCCTTGGATCTCTAAGAAGAAGACCTCGACCGGGTCATCGGCCCAGGCGAGCTCTTTGCCGCTGATGCGGTTGGCCTTGCCGCTGGAGATCTCGGCGCGGCTGTAATAGGGCACGACCTTGTTGCCTTCGACGCGGCCGCGTACGCGCTTGTCTTTGAGTTCTGGAAATAGCGTGGCGAGATCGACGATGAGCATGTCGTCGGGCGGCGCGTAGAGCGGGTAACGGTATTTCCAGGTGCGGCTACGACTGCCGCGTAGGAGCGGTTCGTAATAGCCGGTGACGAGACCCTCTAGGCTGCCGTCGGCTTGATTGATCTGATAGGGCGTGAATGCATTCTCGAAGAAGGCGAGGACGGCCTCGTTGTTGCTGCCATCAATACCTTCGCTCGCACGGCAAACGCCTTGCCATGCGCTTTGGTTGCGCAGGCCTTTGCACGAATATTGCCATGCCGGCCAGGCACGGGCGAGATCGTCGTTACGCCAACCGGGAAGATCGCTCCAATCCATGGGTTTAAGCCACGGCAGGGTGCCGGGCGTGGTCTTGGTGGTGGTTTCAGCCGTGGGCGTGGCCGGCGAGCCAGCGGGGCTGTCCGGGGTGACGATGGGAGTCGCTGGCGATCTGATGGGCGCGGGTGGGGCAAAGCGAAACAGGCTACATCCCGAGAGAAGTAGGCTGGCAAGGATAAAGCTTAGAAGAGATAGGCGGCGCATAGCCGCGCATTATAGCCGCAGATTTAATGCAAGACGCGCGGGATGCTGAGGGCAAATTCGGGGATGTCAGCCTCAAACGGGTGGCCGTCGTCGGCCGTCATCTGATAGCTGCCGTGCATGGTGCCCATCGGCGTGGCTAGGACGCTGCCGCTGGTGTAGCGGAAGGCCTCACCCGGTTTGAGTACCGGCTGCTCGCCGATGACGCCGAGACCGCGTACCTCTTGCACCGCGTTTAGGGCATCGGTGATGACCCAGTGGCGCGAGATGAGTTGTGCGGTGGAGGTGCCGGTGTTCGCGACCGTGATGGTGTAGGCAAAGACATAACGATCTGCCACCTCGTCTGATTGCTCGGGAAGGTAGTCAACTTGGGTCGTGACGGTGATGTGGTATTTGCGGGATTCAGCCATAGCCGTCTATGTTCCATAGTGTTGGGGAAAAATGCAACCCGTTTCGTAGTGGGTGTTTTGTGGAGAGGGGGGATAGGTTTATTTAGGCTAGCCGCCAACGCGCCTTGGCGGTAGAATCTAACGATCTTCGACTCACTGTTTAGGAATACACCATGGACTTTCAGATTGCCCCCTCTATCCTCTCTGCCAACTTTGCCAAACTGGGCGAGGAGGTGGACTTTGTCTTGGCCTCCGGCGCGGACATCGTGCACTTTGATGTCATGGACAATCACTATGTGCCGAACCTGACCATCGGCCCCTTGGTGTGTGAGGCCTTGCGTAAGCATGGCGTGACCGCGCCTATCGATGTGCATCTCATGGTCAAGCCGGTCGATCGCCTCATCCCCGATTTTGCCAAGGCGGGCGCGACCTACATCACCTTCCACCCGGAGTCCTCTGAGCATATCGACCGTACCATCGGGTTGATTAAAGAGTGCGGTTGCAAGGCCGGTCTGGTGTTCAACCCGGCGACCCCGTTGGATATTCTGGAATACACCCTGCCCAAGCTGGACATGGTGTTGCTGATGTCGGTCAACCCCGGTTTTGGTGGCCAGAAGTTTATCCCCTATGTGTTGGACAAGGCGCGCGCGGTGCGCAAGATGATCGATGCCGGCGGTTATAACTGCCGCCTAGAGATCGACGGTGGCGTCGGCCCGGCCAATATCGCCGAGGTCGCGCGGGCCGGTGTGGATACCTTTGTCGCTGGTTCGGCCATCTTCGGCGCGGCCAATGCCGCTGACCCGCAACGCTACAACACCGTGCTTAAAGCGTTGCGCGCCGAGTTGGCCAAGGTCTAAGCCCATGGCGATGACCTTTCCGTTGGCCGTGCGCGCGGTCATGATCGACCTTGACGGCACGCTGCTCGATACCGCTGAGGACTTGGCCGATGCCGCCTCGGCGATGCTGAACGACTTGGCGATGCCGCCGGTCGAGCTGGCCGAGATCAAGGGTTATATCGGCAACGGCGTGTCGCGTCTGGTCAAGCGTTGCCTGACCCGCGACCTCGATGCCGAGCCGGAGGCGGTGCTGTTTGAACGCGCCTTGCAGAGTTATCAAAAGCATTACGGGGCGCATGTCTCGCGCAAATCTCGCCCATTTCCGGGTGTGGTGGAAGGCCTGCAACGCTTGCAGCACATGGGCTTCAAGCTCGCCTGTGTGACCAATAAGGCGGAACAATTTACCCTGCCGTTGTTGAAGGATACCGGCCTGTTGTCGTATTTTGACATCGTGGTGTCGGGCGATTCGCTGCCGAAGAAAAAGCCTGATCCGTTGCCGTTGTTGCACGCGGCGCAGCACTTTGCGGTCGCGCCGGCGGACATGCTCCTGATCGGTGATTCGCTGAACGACACGATCGCGGCGCGTGCGGCCGGGTGTCCGGTGTTTTGCGTGCCCTATGGCTACAACCGTGGCCGTCCGGTGACGGAACTCGACTTGGATGCCGTAGTGCCGTCGCTGTTGGCGGCGACGGAGTTGTTGCTGCTTAAGGTTTAAGCACCGGCATCATGTTTAGCGAGGCGAAATTCAACGATCTGGCACGGGAGGGCTATAACCGCATCCCGGTGATCCGCAGCCTGCCGGCCGATCTGGATACGCCGCTGTCGCTGTATCTGAAGCTCGCTAATCAGCCCTATTCCTATCTGCTCGAATCGGTGGTCGGTGGCGAACGCTTTGGGCGCTATTCCTTTATTGGCCTGCCGGCGCGCACGGTGTTGCGCGTCCACGGCCATTTTGTCAGCGTCGAGACCGATGGCGTGCCGGTAGAGCAGACCGATGCCGCCGATCCGCTGGCCTTTATCGAGGCCTATCTGGCGCGCTTCAAGGCCGCCGAGGTGCCGGGTCTGCCGCGTTTTCCGGGCGGGCTGTGCGGTTATTTCGGTTATGACACGGTGCGTTATATCGAGAAAAAACTGGCCCAGACGCGCAAGGACGACCCCCTCGCCCTGCCGGATATCCTGCTGTTGCTCTCCGATGAGCTGGCCGTCATCGACACCCTGTCGGGCAAGTTGACCTTGATCGTGTATGCCGATCCGATGCAGCCGGATGCGTGGCTGAATGCCCAACGCCGTTTGAACGAATTAGCCGCTCAGTTGCGTCAACCCGCGATCCCGCCAGCGGCGACGATGGCGACGATGGCCGAGGCCGAATCCGAGTTTGGCGAGGCCGGTTTTAAGGCGGCGGTGGCGCGTGCCAAGCAATACATCTTGGATGGCGACATCATGCAGGTGGTGTTGAGTCAGCGCATGTCGCGCCCGTTTCAGGGTCATCCCTTGTCGCTGTATCGCGCCTTGCGTAGCCTTAATCCGTCGCCGTATATGTTTTATTACGACATGGGCGGCTTCCAGATCGTCGGCTCTAGCCCAGAGATATTGGTGCGTCTGGAAGGCGATCGGGTCACGGTGCGGCCCATCGCGGGGACGCGGCCACGCGGCGTGACGGCTGAGGACGATCTGCGTTTAGAGCAGGAGTTGTTGGCCGACCCCAAAGAGATCGCCGAACATGTGCAACTGATGGATCTGGGCCGTAACGATGCGGGCCGTGTCAGTCAGATCGGTAGCGTCAAGGTGACGGAAAATATGCGCATCGAACGCTATTCACATGTGATGCACATCGTCTCCAATGTCGAGGGGCGACTTAAGGAAGGCCTCAACGCGATGGCCGTGCTGCGCGCCACCTTCCCCGCCGGCACGGTCTCGGGCGCACCGAAGATTCGCGCCATGGAGATCATCGACCAATTAGAACCGACCAAGCGCGGCATCTATGCCGGTGCGGTGGGCTATCTGGGCTTTAACGGTGATATGGATGTAGCCATCGCCATCCGCACGGCGGTCATCAAAGACGGACGCTTTTATGTCCAAGCCGGCGCGGGCATCGTCGCCGATTCCGTCCCCGAAAACGAATGGCAAGAGACGCGCAACAAGGCCCGCGCCGTGATCCGCGCCGCCGAGTTGGCGCAGGATGGAGAGGCCGCGTGATGAAGGTCTTCATGCTGGATAATTACGATAGCTTTACCTACAACCTAGTGCAGTATTTTGGCGAGCTGGGGGCCGAGGTCGAGGTCTATCGCAACGACGAGATTACGGTGGACGAGGTGATCGCCCGTGCGCCCGATCGCGTGGTCATCTCGCCGGGGCCGTGTACGCCGAATGAGGCGGGGATCTCGGTGCCGCTCATCCATGCGCTGGCGGGCCGGATCCCGCTTTTGGGCGTGTGTCTGGGGCATCAGAGCATCGGTCAGGCCTTCGGCGGGCGCATCGTCCATGCCAAACAACTCATGCACGGCAAGACCTCGCCGATCCATCATCATCATAAGGGCGTGTTTAGCGGTCTGCCGAGCCCGTTTATCGCGACGCGCTACCATTCTTTAGTCATCGAGCGCGAGACCCTGCCGGAGTGCCTAGAGATCACGGCGTGGACGGACGACGGCGAGATCATGGGCGTGCGCCATAAGACGCTGGCGGTGGAGGGCGTGCAGTTTCACCCCGAGTCCATCCTTACCGAACACGGCCACGCCTTGTTGAAGAATTTTTTGGAGCAGGTGCGATGAATTACGCGGCTACATTGACTAAATTGATTGCCCGCAACGACCTCGATCAGGGCGAGATGTTGGCCGTGATGCGCGCCATCATGACCGGCGAGCTGACCCCGGCGCAGATCGCTGCCATCGTCGTCGCCCTGCGTTGCAAGGGCGAGACGGTGACTGAGCTGGCCGCCGCCGCATTGGTGATGCGTGAGTTATCGGTCAAGGTGCCGTTGGCCGATGTTGCGCATCTCGTCGATACCTGCGGCACCGGGGGCGATGGCGCGCACACCTTCAATGTCTCGACCGCGGCGGCCTTGGTCGCGGCGGCGGGGGGCGCGCGGGTGGCCAAGCACGGCGGCCGTTCGGTGTCGTCCAAATCGGGCAGTGCCGATGTGCTGGAGGCCTTGGGCGTTAATGTCAACCTGCCGCCCGAGGCCGTGGCTCGTGCAGTGCGCGAGATCGGCGTCGGTTTTATGTTCGCCCCGAATCATCACAGCGCGATGAAACATGCCGCGCCGGTGCGCCGCGAGTTAGGCGTGCGCACCTTCTTTAATCTACTCGGGCCGATGACCAATCCGGCCGGCGCACCGAATCAGGTCTTGGGCGTGTTTGACCGCGCCTACACGCGCCTCTTGGCCGAGGTCTTGCGCGAACTCGGCAGTCGTCATGTGTTGGTCGTCCATGCCGACGATGGCCTAGATGAGATCAGCCTCGGCGGTACGACCCAGGTGGCCGAACTCAAAGACGGCGTGATTACAGAGTTTGTCCTGCGCCCCGATGATTTTGGCCTAGCCGCGTGCCCGTCCGAACGCCTGGCGGTGACGGGGGTGGACGAGTCTAAGGCGATGTTGTTGGCGGCGCTGGCCAATCAGCCCGGCCCGGCGCGCGACATCGTGGCTTTGAACGCCGGTGCGGCCTTGTATGTCAGCGGCGTGAGCGCGAGCCTATCCGAAGGCGTAATCGCGGCGCAAACAGCCATCGCCTCGGGCGCGGCACGGGCTAAACTGGACGCGCTAGTGGGGTTTAATGCCGGCCTTTAATGCCGGATGAATAGTTGTGGCTCTATGCAGTTTACAGTGAGCAAACGAAAGCGAAAGCGAAACGAAAGCGAAGGTCTGTTTCTGGTCTATGCCATGGGCACACTTAGGCGCGCGGGCATCTTGCCCGCTGACGGGCTGGCCCGCGTTCCCTAGGGCGGACACCCTCCCCGTTAAAAAATGTGTAATGCGTTGATTTATGTGGTGCCCTCGACACGAATCGAACGTGTGACCCTCCCCTTAGGAGGGGGATGCTCTATCCACTGAGCTACGAAGGCGGGGCGCGTATTCTAGCGCAGAGGGTATACTTGCAGATAGTTTCGATAACATTGTTATGGGAGGTGTGTCATGAGTCATTTAACAGAGCAGGACAGGGATGCCGTGCGTGCAGCCTTGATGGCGCGGCGGGCGGTGGTCTTGGATGAGATCGTTGCGGCGGAACGAGAGACGGGCGAGACGCAGTTCGCGGAGCTTTTGGGACGGCATAACGGCGACAGTTCGGATGAGGCCTTGGCGGTGACAATCGGTGACCTGGCCGCGGCGCGTTTGGACTTGGAATTGGGCGAGTTCAACCGCCTAGAGACAGCGCGTTTGCGTTTGGATGCGGCGGATTTTGGTCAGTGTGGCGAGTGCGGTGAGGATATCCCCGTGGCGCGTTTGATCGCTAATCCGGCGGCGCAGCGGTGCATTGTCTGTCAGGCGCAATTTGAACGGACGCATGCCCACTAATCAGCCTAATCGTCGTATCGCGGTGGCGCAGTTCAACCCCACGGTGGGTGATCTGGCGGGCAATGCGCGGCAGATTGTGGCGCAGGCAGAGGCCGCGGTGGCGGCGGGGGCGTCGTTGTTGCTAACCCCCGAGCTGGCCTTGTGCGGTTATCCGCCCGAAGACCTGGCCTTGCGCGAGGATTTTTATAGCGAGAACGCGCGTGTCCTCGCGGGTTTGATGGCCGATCTGCCTGCGGGTCTGACGGTGGTCGTGGGTTATCCCGAGTCCGCAGAGGGGCGGCATTACAACAGCGCGGTGGTGTTGCGGGACGGTCGCCGCATCGCGAATTATCGTAAGCAACGCCTGCCCAACTACGCGGTCTTTGACGAGATGCGCACCTTTGTCGCGGGCGATAGCGCGACGGTATTTGACTGGGCGGGGCTGCGCTGTGGCCTGGTGATCTGTGAGGATGTCTGGTCTAGTGAGCCGGCAGCACAGGCGCGGGCGGCGGGGGCCGAGGTCTTGCTGGCGCTGAATGCCTCGCCGTTTCACCTCGCTAAACAGGGCGAGCGTTACGCCGTGGCGCGGGCGCGGGTGGCCGAGATCGGTCTGCCCTTGGTCTATGTGAACATGGTCGGCGGTCAGGACGAGTTGGTGTTGGACGGCGCGTCGTTCGCGCTCGATGTACAGGGCAGGGTGACGGCGCAGGCGGCCGTGCTTAAGACGGAGTTGCCTTGTCTGGATTGGCGCGATCGGGGTTTTTATGGGGCGATAGTCGAACCCCCCGACGAGACGGCGCAGTGCTATCAGGCCTTGGTGCTGGGCGTGCGCGATTACTGTGGCAAGAATGGTTTCAAAGGCGCGTTGCTGGGGCTGTCCGGTGGCATTGATTCGGCCCTGACCCTGTGCGTGGCGGTCGATGCCTTGGGCGCCGATCAGGTTCACGCGGTGATGATGCCGTCCGAATACACGGCGGATATGAGTTTGCAGGATGCCGAGGCCTTGGCGAAAAATCTCGGCGTGCGCTACAGCGTGCATCCGATTAAACCGCTTTTTGATGCCTTTACGACAACCTTGGCGGCGGATTTTTCCGGCCTGCCGTTCGACACCACCGAGGAAAATCTGCAAGCGCGGGTGCGCGGGGTGTTGCTCATGGCCTTGTCGAACAAGTTTGGCCAGATCGTCCTAACTACCGGCAATAAGAGCGAGATGGCGACCGGCTATGCCACGCTCTACGGCGACATGGCGGGCGGTCTGGCGGTTTTGAAAGATGTGACCAAGATGCGCGTCTGGGCCTTGTCGCGTTATAGAAACAGCATCGGAAACAGCATCGGAAACACGCTGTCGGCGGTGATCCCCGAACGCATCATCACCCGTCCGCCCTCCGCCGAGTTGCGCCCCGATCAATGCGATCAAGACAGCCTGCCGCCGTATGACATCCTCGATGACATCCTGGAGCGTTACATGGAGGCGCAACAGTCGCCCGCCGAGATCGTTGCGGCCGGACACGACCGCGCGGTCGTCGAACGCGTTGTGCGTTTGATCGATTTGAGCGAATATAAACGCCGTCAATCGCCACCCGGCATCCGCATCACCCAACGCGGCTTTGGTCGCGACCGGCGATATCCCATCACCAACCGCTATAAAGCGCCTTTTTGAACAGGTAAACCATGAAAAAGATCGAAGCCATCATCAAACCCTTCAAACTCGACGAACTGCGCGAGGCCTTGTCCGGCATCGGCATCAGCGGCCTGACCGTCACCGGGGTCAAAGGTTTTGGCCGCCAAAAGGGACACACCGAGCTATATCGCGGCGCGGAATATGTGGTCGATTTCCTCCCCAAGGTCAAGGTCGAACTGGTAGTCGCCGAGTCCCTGCTCGATCAAGCCGTAGAGACCATCATTGCGGCCACTCGCACCGGTAAGATCGGTGACGGCAAGATCTTCGTCACCGCGGTCGAACAAGTTATCCGCATCCGCACCGGCGAATCGGGCGAAGCAGCGATCTAACATCGCCCACAACACGCCATCCCGCGCTTTTGTCGTCATACCCGCGCAGGCGGGTATCCAGACGCCATCCGCAGCGCAGTATTAATCCGGTAGTTTTTTGCCTGGGTTTAAGATGCCTGCCGGGTCGAAGCTGGCTTTTATTTGGCGCATTAGGCCTAGCGTGGCGGCGTCGATCTCTAGCGGGATGAAGTGGCGTTTTTCGCTGCCGATGCCGTGTTCGCCGGAGAGGCTGCCGCCGAGTTCTAGCACGGCCTCTACGAGTCCCAAGCGACAGGCGGTGGCGCGGCGCATCTCGTCGGCGTCGTCGGCGTGCACCATGATGTTGACATGGAGGTTGCCGTTGCCGGCGTGGCCGAAAACGACCAGCGGGACGCGCCATTGCGTCGCTAGGCGGTCGATGCGGTCAACCAGGTCGGCTAGCTGGGCGACGGGGACGACGACATCTTCGTTGATCTTGCGCGGGGCGATCTGTTTGACGGCGGAGGAGAGCGATTTGCGTGCGCTCCACAGGTCTTTGATGTCGGCGGCTTCGATGCCGCTGCGGATCTCTAGCTGACCTTCACCCTCCAAGGCGCGGGTGAGGGCGGCGATCTGGTTGGGGAGGTCGTCGCCATCGGCCTCGACCATGAGGATGGCTTGGGTGCCGGGCGCGAGGTCGTCCGCAAAGCCGTAGGCGTGGAGGCATTCGATGGAACGGCGGTCCATGAATTCGAGCGCGCAGGGGATGACGGGTTGGCGCATGACGCGGGCGACGGCGGCGCAGGCACTGTGGTTGCTGTGGTAACAGAGGCGCAGGGTGGCGACGGCGGCGGGCGCGGGGACGAGCTTTAGGGTGGCCTCGGTGATGAGGGCGAGCGTGCCTTCGGAACCGACCAAGAGCCGCGTGAGGTCGTAGCCGGTGGCGTATTTGCTGGTGCGGCTGCCGGTCGTGATCTCGCGTCCGTCGCCCGTGACGGCGCGTAGACCTAGCACATGGTCGCGGGTGGCGCCATATTTGACGGCGCGCGGGCCGGCGGCGTTCATGGCGAGGTTGCCGCCGATGCGGCAATAGGCACCGGAACCGGGGTCGGGGGCGTACATCAGCCCCGCCGTGCGCGCGATTGCGTTGACTTCGTCGGTGATGATGCCGGTTTCTACCCGGATTAGGCGGTTATCGGGGTCGAACTCCAAGACGCGCTGCATGCACTCGAAACTGACGACAACGCTGCCGCTGCGCGGCAGTGCGCCGCCGACATTGCCAGATCCTGCGCCGCGCGGGATGAGGGCAATGTGGTGTTGGTTGGCCCAGCGCACGAGGCTGACGCAGTCGTCGTGACTGCGCGGAAAGCAGACCGCGAGCGGGGTGCAACGCTGCGGGGTCTCGTCGCTGGCGTAGAGAGCGAGGCTGGCCGGGTCGGTAAAGACGCGATCGTCGCCTAATAGGCGGGTAAGTGTCGCTAATGTGTCCATTATGCGTCTATCAGTAGGAAGGGGGCTTTTGTGAATCGGCATTCCACGCGTGGCTAGGAATCCAGAGGGTTGATTCTACTGGATTCCCGCCTACGCGGGAATGACGAATAAAGGCGGATACAGGCGGGAATGACGAATAAAGGCGGATACAGGCGGGAATGACGAATAAAGGCGGATACAGGGTAATCCCCCTATTTTTAGGGGCTTTCAAAAGTCGCAATTCAAGACTTGACCCCATAATCGTGTCATAACCCCCGTGACCCCATAACCCCTGTCGTTTCTGGCGCCGCGTGGTTGATGGGGGTTTTTGATTAGGCGTTGAGGAAGCGTGCGATAAACGCCCCTGTGGCTTCTGCCGGGAGGTCTAGCCAGGCGCGGTGATCGCCGCCGGGGATGACCTCTAATGGCCGACCGGCGGCGTCTTCGATGCGGTTGATGGTGTGTTCGGTCACGCCATCGGGCTGGATGATTTCGATGCGATCGCCGATGGCGAAGCGGTTTTTCGAATAGACCTCGCAGAGGCCGCGTTCAGCGTCAAAGCGGACGACATCGGCGACATAGAGGCTGCGTCCGGAGACGGAATGTCCGGTGAGGTAGTTTTGATGATCGGCCGGGGTGTGGCGTTCAAAGAAGCCGGAGGTGTAGCCGCGATTGGCTAAGCCGTCGAGTTGGCCGAGCAACACGGGGTTGAGACCGCGTCCGGCGACGGCGTCGTCGATGGCTTGGCGATAGGACTGGACGACGCGCGCGACATAGTAGGCGGACTTGGTGCGCCCTTCGATCTTGAAGGAATCGACGCCGATCTCGACCAGGCGATGGATGTGTTCGATGGCGCGTAGGTCTTTTGAATTTAAGATGTAGGTGCCGTGCTGGTCTTCTTCGATGACATTGAATTCATCCTTGCGGCGACCGTCTTTTTCGGAGATGACCCAGGTGTCGCCCGCCGCGTCGATGGTGGCGGGTTGTGGTTGATAGTCCCAGCGGCAGGCGTTGGTGCAACTGCCTTGATTGGCATCGCGGTGGTTAAAATAGCCGGACAACAGGCAGCGACCGGAATAGGCGATGCACAGCGCGCCGTGGACGAAGACCTCGAGTTCCATGTTGGGACATTCTTGGCGGATCTCGGCGATCTCGTCGAGCGAGAGTTCGCGGGACAGGATGACGCGGGAGATGCCGACGCCTTGCCAGAACTTGACCGCTGCGGCGTTGACGGTGTTGGCCTGCACCGAGAGGTGGATGGGTTGGTCGGGCCATTGCTCGCGCGCCAGCATGATGAGGCCGGGGTCGGACATGATGAGCGCGTCGGGCCCCAAGGCGACAGCGGGGGCCATATCGTCGAGATAGGTTTTTAATTTGGCGCCGTGCGGCAGGATGTTGGAGACGAGGAAGAACGCGGCACCGGCGGCGTGGGCACGGTCGATGCCTTCTTTTAGCACCGGCAGATCGCCGAAATCGTTGTTGCGCACGCGTAGGCTGTAACGCGGTTGGCCGGCGTAGATGGCGTTGGCACCAAAGGCCAACGCGGTGTTGAGCATCAGCAATGAGCCGGCAGGGGCGAGGAGTTCTGGGGGCATGGACGGTCTTTGGGTGTGTGAGAGGGTGTGTGAGAGGGTGTGCGATTAGGGTTTGCGTACCGGCGGGAGTGCGTTATTGCGCGGCGCGACCGAGAGGACGATGCGGCTGCCGCCCGTGAGTCCGGCTTCGTTGATCTCTAGGGTGACGGTGCGGTCGAAGCGGGTAAAAACGAGGATGCTGTTTTTGGCCTTGACGGAGGAGAGCAGCGTCCAGCCACCGCCTTGGAACTGTTCGCGTAGGGTGTTAAAGGTCTCTGCGGCGGCCATGGAGACGCTGAGGATGACGCGGCCGGTCCAGTTTTCGCCGTTGCCTAAGATGAGCGAGGCCTCGTTGTCGATCTTCGCGCCTAGCGGCAAGGGCATCTCACCGAGGAGTTGTTTGCGGAACAGGTCGATCTCTTCTTTTTGGCCGTCCACGACGGGCAGGGTGTTGCATCCCGTCAGTAGGATGAGCAGGGCGAGGAGGGGGGCGGTTAGTTTCATCATCGGCTCCATAGAGGAAGGTCATTGAGTGTGGACTTGGGTGTGGATTGTGCCAGATTAATCCACACTGCATCGATGTTGTGCCAGGGTGAATTCGTTCTGGCGATAACCTGTTGATTCATCTTATAAACCGCCGCGTGCGCTCCTACGGTTTGCCTCATTGAGACGCGTCCCCATCCGGCCTCGCGTTGAAGGTGGAGAACACATTTACCGTGGATGTTGTGCGGCGCATAGGTGCATCTTGGGCTAAAAAGCCGGACAATCGCGACCTATGAGCAAATCTATCTTGACCGTGTTATTGGGCGCACTCGTTGCGCTTGCCGGGGTGTTTAGCGGGCTGATCCCGCATCCGACGCCGGAGGGCGCATCGGCCCCGATCCCGATCCCGATCACCGGGCAGATCGAGGTGGGTTTCTCGCCCAATGGCGGGGCGGAGGCCTTGGTGATCCGCGCGATTGCCTCGGCGCAGCAGGAGATCTTGGTCGCGGCGTATTCGTTTACCAGTAAGCCGATTGCTAGTGCGTTGTTGGCGGCGCATCAGCGCGGGGTGGTGGTGCGGGCGGTGTTGGATAAGAGTCAGCGCAGCGAGAAATATAGCGCGGCGACCTTTGTGGCGAATCAGGGCATGGCGGTGCGTATCGATGAGAAACACGCGATTCAGCACAACAAATATCTGGTCATCGACGGGCATACGGTGGAGCTGGGGAGCTTTAATTACAGCCGTGCGGCGGCCGAGCGCAATGCCGAGAATGTCGTCGTGCTGTGGAATCAGCCTGCCGTGGCGCGACAGTATCGTGCCGATTGGGAGCGCCTGTGGGACGCGGCGGCCCCGTACGCGCCGAGGTCGTGAAGGATGAGCATGGTTGAAACCGCGAAGGATGCCGAGTTGCGCGCCTTATTTAACGCCCAAACGGGGCAGGTGGCGTGGTCTGAACTAGAGCGCCCGTTTGCGCGTGGGGCGTTGTTGCGGATCGATGCCGCGTTAGACCTCGTCGCGGTGGCGTGTCGTGTGGCGCAGGATGATACGGCGGCGATACAGGCGTGGATGGTGGCAGGGCAGGTCGGTTTGGTCAACGCGAGCGAGGCCGCTGCATGGCAGGCGGCCGGCCAGCGTTTTTGGGCGGTGGTCGCTGCGCCCTATGTCTTGGTACAGGTGTTGGGATGATGAACGGGCTACGCTCACTGGTTTTTTTACTCGTGCAATGGCTGGTAACCCTACCGTATGGCGTCCTTGGCCTGCTGACCTTTTGGGCGCCTCGGTTGAGCCGTTATCGCTGGATACGCACTTGGAGCACGCTGGTGACGGCCTTGTCACGCGGGGTGCTGGGGATACGCTATCAGGTGCAGGGCATTGAACATCTGCCGCCAGCAGGCGAGTCGGTCGTCGTTTTGTCTAAACATCAATCGGCGTGGGAGACCATTGCCTTTCAGCAGATCTTTCCGCCGCTGTCGTTTGTGTTGAAGCGAGAACTGTTGCGCATCCCGTTTTTTGGTTGGGGTCTGGCGGCGTTTAGCCCGGTGGCGATCGATCGGGGCGCGGGACGCGAGGCGTTAAAGCAGTTGGTCGCGCAGGGACAGGCGCGTCTGGCGGCGGGGTTTTGGGTGATCGTGTTTCCGGAGGGGACGCGCATGGCACCGGGCGAGCGTGGTAACTATCAGATTGGCGGCGCGTGGTTGGCGTGCAAGGCGGGCGTGCCGGTGTTGCCCGTGGCGCACAATGCGGGCGCGTGTTGGGGAAAACATGCGTGGCTGAAACGCCCCGGTTTGGTGACGGTACGCATCGGTGCGCCGATCGCGACGGCAGGGCGTAAACCCGCCGAGGTGAATGCCGAGGTCGAGGCGTGGATTGAGGCGCAGATGCTCACATTACCGCCTGCATTTTCTAAATAAACACTATGCGGGGCGGTGTTTGTTCGTGTCTGAGTCGCTGGGTTTTTGTTGCCACTGGTCGTAGCAATCCAGACCGCAAAAGTGGAGCAGGTAATCAGTGCCTTCCGCAGAACCCGCCTCCGATTTTGGGATCTCTTTTAGACACACAACGCAGGCAACCGAGGCCTCGGTTGTGGATGTATCTGGTATGGAGGTTTTGATGTCGGTCATGATGGTCTCCTCTATGTATGGTCTCACACTAGGTGGGCATGTCGTTTTTGTCAAATAGTATTGCGGCGTTAAAGAGCATCAGGACGCGCCTCGGCCGGCGGCCGGCGGTGCGACGCTGCGAGGAGGCGCGCGTGTTGGCGTGCAGGGGCGAGCCGGTGGCCTATCGCTTAAAGCGTAGCGCGGCGCGGCGCACGCTGGCGTTACAGGTGCAGAGTGGCGCTCGGGTTGTGGTCAATGCACCGTTGCACGCGTCGGTGTCGGAGGTGGAGCGTTTCATGACGCAGCACCTGCCGTGGTTGCGGGAGCGCCTGCAACGGCCGGTGGCGGCTGTCTGGACGCCGGGGATGTCCTTGCCGTGGCAGGGCGGGGAGTTGTCGCTCGATTGGCAGGTGTCCTACCCGTTGCCCGCGCAGCGGGATGCGCTGGCGTTGCGCCTAGGTGGGCCATGGGCGACGGTGCCGACGCGCGTGTTGGCGTGGTATCGCGTCGAGGCGCTGTCGCTGTTTGCGGCGCGGCTGGCGTTCCATGCGACGCGCATGGGCGTGCCGGTGCCGGTGATGCGCCTCTCGAATGCGCGCACCCGCTGGGGGAGTCTGTCGGCACACGGGCGTATGGGGCTGAATTGGCGGCTGATCTTGTTGCCCGATGATCTGATCGACTATGTGATCTGCCACGAATTGGCGCACCTGCGACAACACAACCACTCGCCCGCCTTTTGGCGTGAGGTCGAGGCCTTGTACCCCGACTATCGCGCGGCGCGGGTGCGATTAAAACAGCTCGGCGCGGCCGCGATGGGGTTCTAATTGCGCCGTTCCCGCGCGTCATCCTCTCCCGGCGTCGTCCTTGGAGCGCGGGCTTCCAGCCCGCTGGCGGGCAAGATGCCCGCCTTCCAAAGGAGGCGTTGACGGGGCGGCATCCCATAGCCATAGGCCGTTCACCGCCAAATCGCCGCGTGCCTCACGCGCCTCATTAAATGGGTGCTCATGGAGCCGCATCTGGATCTCGTTGAGTAGGCGCGCTAAGGCTCGGACCTGTGGCCGTGCCTCGGGTGTGGAGGGCCAGTGGCTGGCGATGGGGCGGCCGAGGATCTCGGTGACGCTGCCGGGGTGAAAGGCGAAGGGCTGGGCGACGCGCAGATAAAGCTGCGGCGGGCGGGCAAAAAAGCGTAGGTCATCCACCACGAAGTGTTGATTAAGGAGCGCTTCCAGTTCAGCCCATTCCTCGGCAGTGAGCGTGGTGGAGAGTTCCGCGCTGGGCACGAGGTGTTCCATGCGGGCCTCGAGGTGGATGGGCTGGGCAAAATACCACGCCGCGTCCTCGGTGTTAATCCCGTCGCGCGTGGCGGATTGGGCGGCGGTGAGGGCGGGAGTGGTCTCGCGTGTTCGTTGGAATAGACGACTAAATAGACGGCGAATACGCTTTATCACGCTGATCATGTCGCCGGCCAATAGGGCGTGGCGATGCCGCTGCCTAGGTCGGCTTCGATGAGGCGTTGGCGCACGGCGAGTAAGCGTTCGATTAGCGCGGGTTCGGCCTGGCCGTAGGCCTCGGCATCGGGGACGCGCTTGACGACGACACCTAAGAGTTCGGTGATGGCGTTGCCGATGGAGTTTTGGCTGATGGTGACGATGAGTTGGCCGGCATCGTTGCGGTAGATGAGTTGCTTGAACGCGGGTTGCCAGCGGATGGCGTTGGCGTATTTGGCGTCTTTGATGCAGTGGTCGCGCACCATCTTGGCGGTCTTTAGGAAGGCGTTGTTGAACTGGAGTTTTTCTTCGACGAGGGCGGGGAAGTAGATGTCGCGCGGCAGGGGCGCGTTGCGGGTGGAGACTTGGCTGAAGAAGCTGCGGTAAAAGTCGATGAAGCCTTTGAGCAGGATGTCATATTCCTTCCAGAACTGCACCTCGCTTAACGCGGCCGCGCCGCCGGTGATCTCCCATGAGGGCAGGCCTTGCGGGTAGCCGGTGAGGGCGATGCGACACGAGCCGGACTGGCAGGGGCGCAAGATCTTCAGGTTGAGGCCGTCCATGAAGCTGCGATAGACCTCGCGCAGGTGGGCTTGAAAGAGCGAATGTTGACCGCCGTCGGTGAGGTTGGGGTTGTTGGGGTCGGCCAAGGGCGCGGCGGCGATCTCGGTCTTGTCAAACACGATGAAGTGGTTGTGCAACATGCGGATCGACGGCACGCCCGGCGAGGTCATCGGCCAGGTCGCGTCCAGACTGGCCTCGCCGGCTAAGACGAGGTGTCGTTCGGGGTCGGGGAATTGTTCTAGCAGGTAGTCGATGAGGATCTGGTTCATGCGGTTCCAGACATTTTTGACCGCCTCGGGGACTTGCGTGCGCCGCACCGGTCGGCCAAGCGGGTCGAGGATGCTTTGTGCGGTGTTGTAGATGATGGAGGCGTCGAAGTGGTTGCTGTGTCCTAGGGCCTTGCGGTAGAGCAAGAGGCCCTCCGGGCTTTGCAAGAGGCCGTTGTTACCGGCGAGGTCGTTGAGGTTTTCGGTGCTGTTGAAAAAC
>QYQG01000057.1 GCA_007280375.1 Betaproteobacteria bacterium | reverse complement strand
GCCTTAGCGCGTGCCGCGTGGATTACGCCGGTGCCGGGCGGCGTCGGCCCGATGACCATCGCCACCCTGCTCGAAAATACCCTACTCGCCGCCGAGGCTAGCGACTAACTCGCGACGCGCTGCAACCACGCCAGATCGACCACGCCGCGCTCGCCGTGGCCATCCGCATCTAGACGCGTGAACGGCGCGTTGACCTCACCCAAATCGGACAACACCGCCATCGCGCCCGAAAATTTAGCCTCGGCGGTGTAATCATTAATGGTCACCAAGGTACGCAGGCCCGCGCCCAAGGCCGAGTTGAGGCCGTTCTCAGAGTCCTCAAAGGCCAGACACGCATCCGCCTTTAGACCGAGTTGCGCCAAGGCCCAGACATAGATATCCGGCGCGGGTTTCTTGGCCGGCACGATGTCGCCCGCAGCGATCACCTCGAACCAGCTCACGCCCTCTGCGCCTAGTGTGTTGGTCAACAAGGCAGTGACATTCTCCGGCGTGGTGGTGGTGGCGATCGCCAAGCGCAAACCGGCTTGCCGCGCCTCATTGAGCAGCCGCAACACACCCGACCGCAAGGGGATGCGTCCCTCCGCCATCATCTGCGTGTAATGCCGCGTTTTAGTCTTGTGCAAGGCGATAACTAAGTCATCAAAGTCGTCCGGCAGTGGGTAGTCCGTATTGAACCGATCAACATAAAAACGGATGCGCTCCTTGCCACCGGTCACCGCGAGCAACTCCCCGTACAAAGCGACACCCCACACCCAGTCAAGACCAAACTCGTGGAAAGCGGCATTAAAAGCGAGCCGATGGCCATCGCGCTCGGTATCGGCCAAGGTGCCGTCCACATCAAAAATCAAGGCTTCTATAACAGGCATACACATCTTTCTAAACAAAGGACAAACAAAGGGCTAAAATAGCAAACCGCGCCTAGTGTCACGCGCGTGAGTCCGTCATTTTATCCTGCCATCCTGTCATCGCAAGGTTTAATCTTGAACAACGCACCCCATGCACCGCATCACAACCCCGCCTTCGACGCGCTCTTTAGCGGCACGCTCTACAGCCTACTCCACTGGGACACACTCGATCAGTTTTGGGCGGCCATCGATCGCGAGGCCGGTTGGTATCTCTACGCCATCGGCGAACACTGCCCAAGCGATATCGCCGATGGCGCGCATGTCGAGACCTTTATCCGCGAGATTAACGCCCTGTTGCGCAAGGACCACGATGAAAGTTATTGCGGCATCGTCTATGCCGACGACCTTAGCAACCCCCAGCTGATTAAGATCTACGACCCCAATCACCTCGGCAGTTCGTGCGGCGCGGCCGGTTACCGCATCCTCCCCGGCTGGGTGATGAGCCGCGTCGCCCCGTCCGAACTCGTCCCCGAGCACATCGTGCCGCAAAATCGCCGCCGCTGGTGGCAAGGGTTTTTGAATAGTATCGGCATCGGTTGACGACAGCGCCTTAGCAACATGCATCAAAAAAGGCGACCGAGGTCGCCTTTTTTGATGCAGCAAAACCGCTTACGCTGCGGCAGGTGTTTCCGCCGAGGGGGCTTCCGCTACAGGCTCAGCCACGGGTCGCTCGATCAAGGCCTTGGCCGACAGCTTGACGCGGCCACGGTCGTCGATCTCCAACACCTTGACGCGTACGGTCTGGCCTTCTTTCAAGAAGTCCGACACGGTGTTGACGCGCTCGTGGGCGATCTGCGAGATGTGCAAAAGGCCGTCACGGTTGGGGATGAGGTTCACAAAGGCGCCAAACTCGGCCAACTTGGTGACCGTGCCTTCGTAGATCTGGCCCACTTCGACATCGGCGATCAGATCAAGGATGCGCTTCTTGGCCAACTCACCGGCTTCCGGATCGGTGTAGGCGATATTGACCGTACCGTCATCCTTGATCTCGATCTGCGTATGCGTCTCTTCGGTCAAGGCACGGATGTTCGCGCCGCCCTTACCGATCACATCGCGCACCTTTTCGGGTTTGATCTTGATCGTAATGATGCGCGGCGCGTACTGGCTCATCTCGTGCGGCGCGGCCTCGGCCTGTTGCATCAGGCCCAAGATATGCAGACGACCGTCACGCGCTTGGCGCAAGGCGACATCCATAATGTCCTTGGTGATGCCCTCAATCTTGATATCCATCTGCAAGGCGTTGACGCCGTTGACCGTGCCAGCGACCTTGAAGTCCATATCGCCGAGGTGATCTTCGTCGCCCAAGATGTCGGTTAGCACCGCAAAGCGGTTGCCGTCTTTAATGAGGCCCATGGCCACGCCGGCGACATGCGAACGCAAGGGCACGCCCGCGTCCATCAGCGCCAACGAACCGCCACACACCGAGGCCATCGAGCTAGAACCGTTCGATTCGGTGATCTCAGAAACCACGCGAATGGCGTAATCAAACGCCTCTTTGGGCGGCAGACAGGCGGTCAACGCGCGCTTGGCGAGGCGACCGTGGCCGATCTCGCGGCGCTTCGGGCTACCCGTGCGCCCGGTCTCGCCGGTGGCGTAGGGGGGCATGTTGTAATGCAACATGAAACGGTCGTGATATTCGCCGGTCAGTGCGTCGATGGTCTGCGCCTCGCGCCCTGTACCCAGCGTGGCGACGACCAAGGCCTGCGTCTCGCCCCGAGTGAACAGCGCCGAACCGTGCGCACGCGGCAGGACGCCGGTGCGGATGGTGATCGGCCGCACGGTGCGTGTGTCGCGCCCGTCGATACGCGGCTCGCCTGCCAAGATGCGGCTACGCACGATCTTGGCCTCGACATCAAAGAACAGGTTTTTGACCTGATTGACCGCCTCGGTATCCATGTCCTTGGTGATCATTGCGGCAAACACGCGGGCGCGAATCGCATCGACCGCCACAGTGCGCGCCTGCTTTTGACGGATGGAATAGGCCTCAGCCATCTCGGCCGCACACAAGCCATTCATCTGCTCGATCTTTGCTGCCGGGGTCTCGGCGGCTTGCCAGTCCCACGCGTCTTTGCCGCACTCATCGACCAGCTCGTTGATGGTGTCGATGACGACCTGCATCTGCTCGTGGCCATAGACGATCGCGCCCAACATGATGTCTTCAGACAACTCATCGGCCTCGGATTCGACCATCAGCACCGCGACATCCGTACCGGCTACGATAAGGTCCAACGAGGAGGTTGCCAGCTCGGACAGGTCCGGGTTGAGGCAATATTCGCCATTGATATAACCCACGCGCGCCGCGCCCACCGGGCCGTTGAACGGGATGCCCGACAAGGCCAGCGCCGCAGAGGCGCCGATCAGCGACGCGATATCCGCATTCACCTCGGGGTTCTGCGACATCACCGTGGCGATGATCTGCACCTCGTTGTAAAAATTACCTGGAAATAAGGGGCGCAAGGGGCGATCAATCAAGCGCGAGACGAGGATCTCGTTCTCGGACTGCTTGCCTTCGCGACGGAAAAAGCTGCCCGGGATGCGGCCAGCCGCGTAGGTTTTTTCCTGATAATCCACCGTCAAGGGGAAGAAATCCTGCCCCGGCTTGATCTCGTGTTTACCGACCACGGTGACGAGCACCATGGTGTCGTCGCAGGTCACCATCACCGCGCCATCGGCCTGACGCGCGATCTCGCCGGTCTCTAGGGTGTATTGACGCTTACCGTATTGAAAAGTCTTTTTTACAGCTACTGGCAATGAGCTCACGACTACCTCGTCACATTATCTAAGTGAACCGCGCCCTACTTTTACGCTTTTAAAGTAAGGCAAAGCAAGGCGCGGGTTTCCTGCACGGCGCACAGGCACGCTGAGACCACACACCCAGAGGCGTGCGTACAGATTACTTACGCAGACCCAGACGCTCGATCAGGCCGCGATAAGCCTCGACATTGCGCGACTTGAGGTAGTCCAACAAACGACGGCGGCGCGAAACCATCTTCAGCAAGCCACGACGAGAGTGGTGATCTTTGACATTGGCCTTGAAGTGGCCAGTCAGGTCATTGATACGAGCGGTCAGCAAAGCGACCTGAACCTCAGGCGAACCGGTGTCGCCCTGAGCGCGTTGATAATCGGCAACAGTTTGTGCCTTTTGTGTGGTGGTAACAGCCATTTTTTCATCTCCAACGGAAAGCGGCGGATTATACCGCAAAAAATCGTTATTTCTCAAGTGGTTTATTACCGCGTCGCGTATTTATTGTCGCGTCGCTATTAAGCGCTTAGGCGCGAGTTTGCCGTCCTCATCGCCCTCGGCCACGCCAAGTAGGCGGCCATCGGGGGCATAGACGGCGTAGGCCGCGCCTACCCGCAGGCCGCTGCGCCAGATCGCTTGGCCATGGCTGAACTGATCGGCCGAGTCGATATCAAGGTCCAACCGCGTTAGATCGCCGAGCAGGCAATCGGCCGGTAACAGCCATGCGTCGCGCTCTGCCTCGGTTGCGGCCTCTAGCGTGGGCAGGTCACAGCCGTCCGCCAAGCGAAATGGGCCGACGGCCTCGCGGCGCAGGGCGGCAAGGTGCGCGCCGCACCCTAGCGCCGCGCCGATGTCCTCGGCTAGGGTGCGCACATACACGCCCTTGCCGCTGTGGACGCGCAGGGTGAGCCGGTCGCCCGCCAAGGCCACGAGGTCGATCCGATGCACGACCACGGGACGCGCCGCGCGGTCTAGCGTCTCACCCCGGCGGGCGTATTCGTATAGGGGTTTGCCGTCGCGCTTTAGGGCCGAGTGCATGGGCGGCACTTGCAGGATGTTGCCGATAAACGGCGGCAAGACGGCCAAGACCGCCGCCGCGTCGACCTGTACCGGCCGCGTCTCGATGACCTCGCCCTCGGGATCGGCCGTCGTGGTGCGTACACCCAGATGCACCTCGGCGAGATAGACCTTGTCGGCGTTGAGCAGGAATTGTGAAAACTTGGTCGCCTCACCCAAACAGATGGGCAAAAGACCACTGGCGAACGGGTCTAGCGTGCCGGTATGGCCGGCCTTCTCGGCGCGCAACAGCCATTTGGCCTTTTGCAGCGCGGCGTTGGATGACCAGCCGATGGGTTTGTCGAACAACAACACGCCATCCAGATGACGGCGTGGACGACGCGTTACAGCCTGCGTCATTCCGGGTTGGGGGCGGTGTTGGGCGCGCTGTCGGGCGCGCTATCGGCCGGGGCTTCCGATGCCGCCTCAGCGTGACGCCGGTCTTCGGCGACGGCCTGATCGATAAGATGCGACAAATGGGCACCGCGCTCGATCGAGATATCGTAGACGAAACTCAGCCTAGGCACGATGCGCAGGTCCATGCGTTGTGCCAACTGGCTGCGGATAAACCCGGAGGCGCGTGCCAAGGCCAATGCGGCCTGCGCCGGATCACCTTGTAAGAGGGTGAAAAACACCTGCGCGTTTTCGAGATCGCGCGCCACGCGCACAGCGGTAAAGCTGACCCCGGCTACGCGCGGATCGCGTACCTCGCGGGCGCAGATGGTCGCCAGTTCAAAGCGAATCTGCTCTTCGATACGGCGTGCACGCTCGCTATTAGCCATGTCCTTGCGTCCGTCTGATTAGAGCGTACGCGCCACCTCGATGACCTCGTAGCATTCCAGTTGGTCGCCCTCTTGGATGTCGTTGTAGCCCTTGAGCGACAGACCGCATTCGAAGCCCGCCTTGACCTCTTTGGCATCGTCCTTGAAACGCTTGAGCGAGTCGAGTTCGCCGTCGTGGACGACCACATTGGCGCGCAACACCCGCACCCGCGCCGAACGCTTGAGCTGGCCTTCTTGCACCAGACAGCCCGCCACCGCGCCCACCTTGGGGATCTGATAGACCTGACGCACCTCGGCCAGACCCAGTTGCACCTCGCGTTTTTCGGGCGACAACAGGCCCGACAAGGCGGCCTTCACATCGTCCACCGCTTCGTAGATGATGTTGTAGTAACGGATGTCGATGCCCTCGTTCTCGGCCAGCTTGCGTGCTGGCGCGTCGGCGCGGACATTGAAGCCGATCAGCACGGCCTTGGAGGCCAGGGCCAGGTTGACATCAGACTCGGAGATCGCGCCCACGGCGGCGTGGATGATCTGCACCCGCACCTCGTTGGTTGACAGTTTCGACAAGGCGTGTTGCAGGCCTTCATGCGAACCCTGCGCGTCGGCCTTGAGGATGACCGGCAACGACTGCACCACGCCCTCCTCGCCCATGTGGCTGAACAGGTTTTCTAGCTTAGTCGCCTGTTGACGCGCCAACTTCACCTCGCGGAACTTGCCTTGGCGGAACAGGGCGATCTCGCGTGCCTTGCGCTCTTCGGTCAGGATCAGCACATCCTCGCCCGCGTTGGGGACATCGGACAGACCCTGGATCTCGACCGGGATCGACGGACCCGCGCTCGCAATCGCCCGACCATTCTCGTCCAGCATGGCACGCACACGACCAAAGGCCGTGCCGGCCAACATGACATCGCCACGCTTCAAGGTACCCGATTGCACCAGCACCGTCGCGACCGGGCCACGGCCCTTGTCGAGCCGCGCCTCGATGACGATACCCCTAGCGGGTGCGTCGATCGCGGCCTTCAGTTCCAACACCTCGGCCTGCAAGAGCACCGCGTCGAGCAGCGCGTCGATGCCCACGCCGGTCTTGGCCGAGACCTCGATAAACTGCGCGTCACCGCCCCAGGATTCGGGCACAACGCCTTCGTTAGACACCTCCTGACGCACCTTTTCGGGGTTGGCATCGGGCTTGTCTGACTTGGTGATCGCCACCACGATAGGCACATTAGCGGCCTTGGCGTGATGGATCGCCTCTTTGGTCTGCGGCATCACGCCGTCGTCGGCCGCCACCACCAAGATGACGATATCGGTCGCCTTCGCGCCGCGTGCTCGCATCGCCGTAAAGGCCTCGTGGCCCGGCGTATCGAGGAAGGTCACCATGCCCTTTTCGGTCTCGACATGGTAGGCGCCGATATGTTGAGTAATGCCGCCGGCCTCGCCGTGCGCGACGCGCGCCTTGCGGATGTAGTCGAGCAGCGAGGTCTTACCGTGGTCCACATGGCCCATGACGGTAACGACCGGTGCGCGCGGCAACAGCTCGAAATCTTTATGCTCCACCGCATCGCCGAGGAAGTCCTCGGGAGTATCCATGGCCGCCGCCTTACCGATATGGCCCATCTCTTCGATGATAATCAAGGCGGTATCTTGGTCGAGGATCTGGTTGATGGTCACCATAGAACCCATCTTCATCAGGGCCTTGATAACCTCTGCGGCCTTGACCGACATCTTGTGCGCGAGATCCGCCACTGAGATCGTCTCCGGCACCAAGACCTCACGCACGATGGTCTCTAGCACCGGCGCCGGTGCGGCCTCATGCTGACCGCGGCCCGAACGACCGCGTGCCCCGCCCTTGCCGCGCCAATTACTGTCCGTCCCCGTTCCCGCACCGCGCGTCTTCAGCGCGCCTTTTTTGGCAGTACGATCATCCAAACGCGTAGGCGCGGCCTTTTCTTTGGCTTTAGGCTGCGACCCCGGTTTCACGGTGATCTTGCGTGGCTCGGCCGGTGCTGCAGCCACCTTAGCCGCCGCAGCAGCCGCCGCTTCTGCCGCCTGTTGACGACGCAGCAGCGTATCTTGTTTCTCGCGCAGGTCGGCATCTTGCATCGCCCGCAATCTAGCCTGACGCGCCTCTTGTTGTTCACGCGCGGCGCGATCAACATCACTAATCACATACGCTGCGGCCTTGCGCGACTTTTGGACGGGAATCTCAACGGTGGAGACAGCTTCTGCCTCCACCGCAACCGGGGCTGCCGGCACGGGAGATGGCACGACGACCTCCGCCGGCTCAATCACCGGCTCAATCACCGGCTCAATCACCGGCTCAACCACCGGCTCAATCACTGGCGCCATCGCCTGCGCGGCCTCGATCTCAATCGCTGACACGGCCGGCTCAACAATAGCATCCGCCGCATCGGCCACAACAACCGCGGTCACGGGCGCTTCACGCTTAACGAGAACCCGCTTTTTGCGCACCTCCACCTGAATCGTACGCGCACGCCCTGTGCTATCTGCAGTGCGGATCTCACTAGTAGATTTCCGCGTCAGGGTAATGCGCGGTTTCACTTCCGTTGTGGCGCCATGCTTGCCGCGCAGATAAGACAACAGACTATCCTTGTCATGGTCAGACAAGATATCCTCAACGCTTTGGGCATGCACCCCAGCAGATCTCAGCTGCTCCAGCAAGACCTCAGGAGAGACCTTGAGAGTAGAGGCAAACTGTTCAACATTCATGCGGGTACCGCCTTATTAATTAACATTAACAACAACCTACGACAATTTCCGCGCAGCCATAATAAGCCGATCAGCCAGATCAGTATCCATCCCGGATGCCTCGACCAATTCGTCGGTCGCCAGATCGGCCAAATCGTGCACGGTGTGGATCCCGGCCTGCGCAAGATGCGCCGCTGTCGCCTCATCCATACCATCAACGCTCATCAAATCGCCCGCATCGCGCTCCACGCGTTCCTCGCTAGCAATCGCCTCCGTCAACAAGGCATCACGGGCACGCGTACGCAGCTCTTCGATCGTCTCGGCGTCAAACGACTCCATCTCCAGCATCTCGGCCAGCGGCACATAGGCGATCTCTTCGAGGCTAGTAAAACCCTCTTGGATCAGGACATCGGCGACCTCTTGGTCGATGTCGAGGCGCGCCATAAACTGAGCGCGTACCGTGTCAATCTCATCGTTACGCTTATCATCGGCCTCAGACTCGCCCATGATGTTGATGGCCCAACCGGTCAACTCACTGGCCAAACGGACATTTTGACCGCCACTACCAATCGCCTTAGCCAATTGATCTTCCGCCACGGCCACATCCATACTGTGCCGCCCCTCATCAACCAAGATGCCACTGATCTCGGCCGGGGCCAAGGCGTTGATCACCATCTGCGCAGGATCATCCGACCACAACACGATATCCACACGCTCGCCGGCCAACTCATTGGTCACCGCCGTAACGCGCGAACCGCGCACACCGATGCAAGTCCCTTGCGGATCGACCCGTGCGTCGTTGGACTTGACAGCAATCTTGGCGCGCATCCCCGGATCGCGGGCGGCGGCCATGATCTCGATCAACCCATCTTCGACCTCGGGAACCTCTAACGCAAACAGGTGCGCGATGAAGTCCGGCGCGGTGCGCGACAAGATCAGTTGCGGGCCACGGCCCGCCGTCTCGACACGCAACAAATAGGCGCGCACACGGTCGCCCACGCGCAGGTTCTCACGCGGGATCATCTGATCACGGGACAGCAGACCCTCAATACGGCCACAATCCACGATCAGGTTGCCGCGCTCAGCACGCTTGATCGTGCCCATCACCAAGGCCTCGTTACGATCTAAGAATTCCTCTAGGATCTGCTCGCGCTCCGCGTCACGAATCTTCTGCAAGATCACCTGCTTAGCCGCCTGCGCGCCGATACGACCGAAGTCCACGGCCTCAATCGGCTCCTCGATATAGCCATCCACCTCGGCGGCTGCGTCGATCTCCAGCGCCTCAAAATGTAGATACTGACGATCTGGGTACTCTAAACCCGCCTCGTCCGGCAACACCTGCCAACGCCGAAAGGCCTCGTAATCGCCGCTAGCACGGTCGATTTGCACGCGCACCTCAACATCTTCCTGAAAGCGTTTTTTCGTCGCCTGCGCCAAAGCGGCCTCAAGCGCACCGAACACCACATCCGGCACGACATTCTTCTCGCGCGCCAAGGCATCTACCAGCATCAATATTTCACGACTCATTCCGCTCTCCGGGATCCATCAAATTCATAAATCGGGGATCAGGCGCGCCTTGTCGATATCGGCCAGCGTGATCAACACCTCCGCCCCCGCATCCTCAACCTGCAACACCACCTGCCCCGCACGCAACCCCATCAGGACACCGCTAAATCGCTTACGCCCATCCAGAGGTCGCAACAAGCGAAACTGCGCCTTCTGGCCAGCAAACCGCTCAAAATCAGCCGCCTTGACCAAAGGCCTGTCTAGGCCCGGTGAAGACACCTCCAGCCGGTCGTAATCAATCATCTCGACCTCGAAGACCCGCGACAACTGCCGGCTCACCTGCTCACAATCCGCCAGGCCTATCCCCGCCGGTTGGTCAATATAGATGCGCAAGAGACCACGGCCGATGCGCTCTAACGCGACCAGCTCATAGCCCATGCCCACCAAAGTGGTCTCAATCAAAACAGGTAAATCAACAGACAAAACGGTAGCCCCAAAATAAAAAATGGGCCAACAGCCCATCCAACAAGCCGCGCATTATACGGCACTCGGCAGACTAAATCAAACAGCAGGGGAAATTATGACGCGGCGGTAAAAAACATGAGGTCATTGCAACCCCAACCAACCCTATCACTGGTGCCCGGAACCGGAATCGAACCGGCACGACCTCACGGCCGAGGGATTTTAAGTCCCTTGTGTCTACCTATTTCACCATCCGGGCGAACGCTGAGCAGCACGGGAAACTGGAGGCGCGAGCCGGAGTCGAACCGACCTACACGGATTTGCAATCCGGTGCATAACCGCTTTGCTATCGCGCCAAAAATGCGCCTAAGACTGGAAGGATGTCATCTGAAAAAACGCCATCCAGAAAATCTGGAGCGGGAGAAGAGTCTCGAACTCTCGACCTCAACCTTGGCAAGGTTGCGCTCTACCAACTGAGCTACTCCCGCATTGAGCCGTGCATTTTACAGGCTGTCGCACGAATGTCAACAGGCCGTAACAATTATTAGCATAAGGCGGCATCGCTACAGGCGGCCGTCCAAGTGACCGCACCGCCGGACACGGTTGGGGTGAGCGTGTGGGTTTTTACAGATCCAAAAGTGGTTGAGTCACCGGTCGCCACAATGGCCGCCGTTGTACCCGTTATAGTCACGCTACCCACATAGCCTCCTATCGCCGCCGCCGTCAGATCAGCGCCCACCTTGGCGTCGGTGTCACATGAAGCGACGGCGCCATTCTTTTGTAAGCAAATCTCGATCGCCATCTTTACCGGTGCAGTGGCCGCGACCACCTCCGAAAACTTGGCCTTCTTGGTGTAAGCGCTGTACTGCGGCACGGCCACCGCCGCGAGGATGCCGATAATCACCAGTACCATCAATAATTCGATCAGAGTAAAACCTGCCTGTTTACGCATCACACACCCCCTATTTTTAAAAATCGTCGTTAGCGCAACGCCCGCCACGCCATACGCAGATAATGCAGCATCGACCACAGGGTCAGCAGTGCGGCGATGTCTAGCAGCCAACGGCCCGCCATCTGAGTATGCACAAAGCCCGGTAACGGGTCATGGAACAGCAACAGCGTAATGGCGGCCATCTGCGCCGCCGTCTTCAGCTTGCCGACAAACGACACCGCTACGCTGTGATCCTTGCCGATGCGCGCCATCCACTCCCGCAGGGCGGAGATCGCAATCTCGCGGCCGATAATAATGATCGCGACATAGACATTGGCACGCTCTAGATCGACCAAGACGATCAAGGCCGCCGCCACCATCAACTTATCCGCGATCGGATCCAAAAAGGCGCCGAAGGCCGAGGTCTGGTTAAAACGCCGTGCCAGATAACCATCCAGTCCATCGGTCACGGCGGCCAAGGCAAAGATGGCCGTGGCGATGAGGTTAATCTGCCCTTGTGCCAACATCCCGTCGGGCAGATAGAACACGCCCACGAAGATCGGGATCAACGCGATGCGCAGCCAAGTCAAGGTATTGGGTAAGTTCATGGGCATACTTAAATCGGGGCCTAGGTATGTAGGGCAGCGTAAATCTGTTCGGCCAAGGCACGACTAATGCCATCCACTTGGGCGATCTCCTCAATGCCCGCCGATTGTACGCCGCGCAAGCCGCCAAATGTTTGCAATAGGCGTTGCCGGCGTTTTGCGCCGATGCCCGCGATTCCCTCTAGGCTAGAGGTCACCCGCGCCTTGGCGCGCCGCGCGCGGTGGCCGGTAATCGCAAAACGATGCGCCTCGTCACGGATCTGCTGGATGAGATGCAGGCCGGGATGATCGGGCGGCAGGCGCAAGGCCTCAGCCTCATCGGGCCAGATCAACTGCTCCAAGCCCGCTTTACGCGCCTCGCCCTTGGCCACGCCCAACAACCGCAGCGTCGCCAACCCCAACTCATCTAACACCGCCTGCGCCACATTGACCTGACCCCTGCCACCATCAATCAACACCAAATCGGGCAAGGCCGCCGCCCCCTCCGCCGTCGCGTGCCCCTCATAGCGCCGCAACAAGGCCTCGCGTAGCGCGGCATAGTCGTCCCCACCGACCGCCGGGGTGACATTAAAACGACGATATTCAGCATTTTGCATCATGCCGCGATCGTACACCACGCACGACACCACCGTCGCCTCACCCTGCGTATGGCTGGCATCAAAGCACTCGATGCGGGCGATGGTTGCATCTGTCACGCCATCGTCCGTACCCAGCAAGGCCGCGTTCAACGCCGCCAAGCGCACCTCTTGCCCCGCTCGCTGCCCTTCACGCGCGGTCAAGGCCAAGGTCGCATTTTGTTGTGCCGCGTCCAGCCACGCACGCCGCTCTCCCGTCACCCGCGTCTGCACCTGAACGGCCGCGCCCTGCGCGGTCTGTAGCCAACTCGCCGCATCGCACGCCTGCGCCACGATCAACACATCAGGTGCGGGCTGATGCGCATAGTGTTGCGCGACAAAGGCCTCCAACACCCCGGCGCTATCCGCGCCCACCACATGCGCGGGGAAGAACGCCCGTCCGCCTAGGCTACGCCCGCCGCGCACCATCATCAGATAGACGCAAGCCAGACCGCCCGCCATCGCCACCGCCAAGATGTCCGCGTCGTGTGCGCTACGGCTCTCTACAAACTGCTGCTCGCGCACCTGATTCAAGGCCAACACCTGATCGCGCAAGCGCGCCGCCGCCTCAAAACGCAAGGCATCAGCCGCGGCCTGCATCTCGCCCTGCAGGCGCGTGATCAACTCCCCATCGCGTCCCGACAAAAATAACGCCGCATCGGCCACATCGCGTTGATACGCCGCCGCCTTGATCAAGCCCACACAGGGCGCCGTGCAACGCTGGATCTGATGCAACAAACAGGGGCGCGAACGATGTTCGTACACACTGTCTTCACAGGTGCGCAGACGAAAGGCCTTTTGCAAGATCTGGATACTTTCCTTGACCGCCTGCGCGTGAGGATACGGCCCAAAACACTGCCCGCCGGCCACCGCGCCGCGCTGAAACGCCAGACGAGGGGCCTCATGCTCCGACAACACCACATACGGATACGACTTGTCATCCCGAAACACGATGTTGTAGCGCGGCGCTAAGGCCTTGATGAGATTGCTCTCCAACAACAAGGCCTCTGACTCCGAACGCGTCACCGTGATCTCAAGCGCACGCACATGGCTCAACATCAAACGGATGCGCGGGCTTAGATCGGCCTTCTGAAAATAACTCGCGACGCGCTTTTTAAGGTCGCGCGCCTTGCCCACATACAACACCTCACCCGCCGCATCGAGGTAACGATAGACGCCAGGCAGATGCGGCAGTCCGGCGATGATCGCGGCGGGCTCAAAGGCGCTATCGGTCGAGTTCATCACGGATCGCAGCAAACACGGCGGCAAACGCCTCGGGGGTCAACCGCCGCGTCTGCGTGTTGTAGCGCGAACAGTGATAGCTATCAAACAGCGTCAGGCCACCCGGCACGGCGTGGCGCGCCGCGTGGCCGAACCGCGCCGCAGCGGCCTTCATCCCCAGCGCACGCAACACCGCCGCGTGGGCGATCTGCCCCAAGGCCAACACCACCGTCCCCGCAGGCAAGGCCTGCAACTCCTCACGCAGAAAGGCGTTGCATTGCACGACCTCCGCCGTCGTCGGTTTATTGTCCGGCGGCAGACACTTCACCGCATTGGTGATACGGCACGCGATCAGGCGCAGGTCATCGTCCGCCGCCACACTCAACGGGCCACTAGCAAAACCAAAGCGGTGCAGGGTCGCGTAGAGCAACAACCCCGCATGATCGCCCGTAAACGGTCGCCCCGTGCGGTTCGCGCCATGCATCCCCGGCGCCAAGCCGACGATCAAGAGACGCGGCGCGTCCACCCCAAACGCGGGCACCGGACGACAAAAATAGCTCGGAAATTGCGCCTGTGTGGCGTCTAAAAACGCCGCCAAGCGCGGGCACGCACGACAGTCTGAGGCCAAGATCACGACGGCGACGGTTCAGCTTGCAAGGTCGCATGGCCGATGCCCAACGGGGATAAATGGGCCCGCGCCGCCGCCAAGATACGCGGCCATTCCGTCAACGACGCCACATCCAAATGCGCCGAGAGCGCGACCTGTCCCGAGGACAACGACCACACATGCAGATCATGTACCGAGTTCACCCCGGGGATCTGCGCCAAACCATGCGCGATAGCGGCCAGATCAATATGCGCCGGCACCGCTTCCAGCAACACCTGCACGGCATCCTTTAACAGGCGCAGCGCCGAGGCCAAGATCAACACCGCCACCAACACCGACAAGGCGGGGTCCATCCACAACCAGCCCACCCAATAGATCACCGCACCCGAGATCAACGCCGCCACCGAACCCAAGGCATCGCCCATCACATGCAGCAAGGCGGCGCGCGTGTTCAGGTCATGACCGCCCTGATGCAAACGCCACGCGACCAGCAGATTGACCAACAAACCGATCGCCGCCACCACCATCACCATCTCGCCCTGCACGGCCTGCGGCGCGGCCAGCCGTTGTACGGCCTCAAACGCGATCCACGCAATCAAGACCAGCATCAACACCCCGTTGGACAAGGCCGCCAACACCTCCAAGCGCACCAGGCCATAGGTATGCCGCGCCGAAGGTGGCCGCCGCGCCAGCCACGCCGCCATCGCCGCCAAGGCCAGCGCACTGCTATCGGTCACCATGTGTCCCGCATCCGAGATCAAGGCCAAGGAGCCCGACCACACGCCCGCAATCGCCTCAATCACGGCAAAACCCAAGGTCAACAACATCGCCACCCAGAAATGCTGATGCGCCCCCGCATGGCCCAGATGGTGCGTCAGATGCTCGGTGTCCGTATCCAGACTCAAACCCGCATCATGCCCCACGCGCGGCCTCCGTCGGGTCAGACAACAACAGATCGCCATCGCGTTCGCCCAGCCCAGCAAGATGATGCACCGCCGTCATAAAACGCTGGCTTTCGTGCAGGTGGCGCAGCGAAGGCGGATGCGGCCGCCCGTGCATCCGCGCAAAACGGATCAACGAGGTCGGCGGTGTCTCACGCTTCGTCCGCGCCAAGACCTCATCGACGCGCTCGGGGTGATTACAGATCAAGGCCATATCACAGCCCGCCGCCCACGCCGCCTGAGCCCGCGCCGCCGCATCGCCCGCCACGCTCGCCCCCTCCATCGACAGATCGTCGCTAAAGATCACCCCCTCAAAACCCATCTCATGGCGCAAGACCTGCGTCAACCAATGCGTCGAAAACCCCGCCGGGGCCGCATCGACCTTGGGATAGATCACATGCGCCGGCATCACCGCCGCCATACCGTTCTCGATCATGCGTCGGAACGGCAACATATCCGGCGCGATCTCCGCCAGACTGCGCGGATCGACAGGGATATCGACATGCGAGTCCGCCGTCACAAAACCGTGTCCCGGAAAATGTTTACCGCACGCCGACATCCCCGCATCGTGCAGGCCCAACATCACCGCATGCGCCAACTCAAACACCGTCTTAGCTTGGGCATGAAAGGCGCGATCACCAATCACGCGACTACCACCATAATCCAAGTCCAGCACGGGCGCAAAGCTAAAATCCACCCCCACTGCCCGCAGCTCCGCGCCCATCACATAGCCCGCGTCGCGCGCCAACAGACGCGCCCGTTGCGGATGCGCGTCGTACACCTCGCCCAAGGCGCGCATCGGCGGGATCAGCGTAAACCCGGTGCGAAAGCGTTGCACCCGCCCCCCCTCGTGATCGACCCCGATCAACAGATGCGGATGGCGCAAGGCGTGGATCTCGTGCGTCAAGGCCGTCATCTGCTCGGCCGATTCAAAGTTGCGCGTAAACACGATCACGCCGCCGACCAAGGGGTGCAGCAATCGCCGCCGATCCGCATCAGTCAAGACCTTGCCGACCACATCGATCATCAAACTGCCCAGCGGCAGGTGTACAGACGCAAGGTTCATGCAACTCCCGTGGATTCAATCACAACAAAGGCTAGCGCCAGATCATGCTCATCGCTCAAACTCAAATGGACGCGTTGCATCCCGCGCTCGCTCAGCCACGCCGACAACGCCGCATCAAAGACAAACGCCGGTTTACCCAAGGCATCATGTCCCACCGTCATCGCCGGCATCAGCACCGGCGGCCGCAAGCCCGTGCCCACCGCCTTAGCCAGCGCCTCTTTAGCCGCAAAGCGTTTCGCCAAAAAATGCGGCTTAGACGCGGCCCGCGCAAGGTCATCCGCCTCCGCCGCCGATAAAATACGCCGCGTCAAGCGCTCGCCATAACGCGCATACGCCGTCGCCATGCGCGCCACCTGAACGAGATCATTACCGATACCTAAAATCATAGGGCGGGATGGTCGCCTAAGGATGCGCCGCTGTAAAGGACAAAACACCCGCCTACGAGCGTTTCTTCGCCCGAGGATGCGCCGCATCATAGACCTTGGCGAGGTGCTGGAAATCGAGATGGGTATAGACCTGCGTCGTAGATAGGCTGACATGGCCAAGCATCTCTTGCACCGCACGCAGGTCGCCGGACGATTGCAAGACATGGCTGGCAAAGGAATGGCGCAGGGCGTGCGGGTGTACGCGCTGCGTCACGCCATGCCGCAAGGCCATGCGCTTTAAGCGTTGCCGCACCACGCCGGGACTGATGCGCGCGCCCCGCGCACCGACGAATAACGCGGCATCGTTCGTCATCGTGTCTTTCGCCACCCCGCCGCGCATCAATAACCACGCGGCAATCGCCTGTTGCGCCGCGCGGCCGACGGGCACGACGCGCTCTTTTTGCCCCTTGCCCAGGACGCGAATCTCGCCGCTAGCCGCGTCCACACTATGCGGGTTGAGCGCAATCAACTCTGCCAGACGCAGCCCCGAGGAATACATCAACTCAAACATCGCGCGATCTTGTACCGCCAAGGGACCATCCTCAGTCGCGCCTGCCGTCAGCAAGGCCGCCATCTCGTCCGGTGACAAGGTATGCGGCAGGCGTTTCTCGCCGCGCGGCGGGCGTATCCCTAGACACGGGTTATTCGCCGCGCCGTGTTGCTTGGCGAGAAAACGAAAGAAGCTACGCCAGCCCGACAGCACGCGCGCCAAGCTACTCGCCGCCATACCACGGGCATGTAAACTCGCCAAGGCACGGCGAATATCCTGTGCCTGCACGGCATCCAAGGTCACATTAGGGATGAGCGCGACCAAATGCGCGAGGTCTTCGGTATAGGCCGTAACAGTATGGTCGCTGTAACGCCGCGCCCGTAATTGCAGCAAAAACGCCGCAACGAAACCTTCCCGCGCAGCGGGCGTAGCGAGGTCAGAGGTAGCGAGCAATCGACGCACCCACTTGGCGCGCTAACTGGCCCAAGTAGTAGGTGCCCATCTCGGGATAAAACCGTTGTGCGTCTTCCGATGCCAACACCAACACCCCGCGTAGATCGCCCTCCGCTACAGGCAACAGCGGCAACCACGCGAACGAACGCAACTGTGCGCCCACACCTGGGAACCACGCCCGCACCTCCGCCGAGGCCTCCGCCCCGCAGCGTGGCCCGGCCATGGCGATGACTTGCGCCTCCAGCGCAGAACTGATCGCCTCGCATTCGGGGAGATCCGGGTGCAAGGTCATCCCCCAAACCCGCAAGGCCACATGCGGCACGGTAAAGCGTTCGCGCAGGTCGTGATAGGTCGTTTGCAACACGGCGTCTAGGTTGCGTACCGCATTCAGCTTGGCCGCCAGCGTAAACACCTTTTCGCTGATCGCATCATTGTTCTCGGCATAGCGAATCATCTCGCGCATCTGGCTCTCCAGTGCCTGCGTTTTTTCGCGCAAGACCTGCAACTGCCGCTCGCCCAACGAGACGACTTGACCGCCATGCGCGCTAGGCACGGTCAACTGAGTCAAGAGATCGCCTTGATGTGCAAAAAATTCGGGATGGTCACGCAAATACTGCGCAACTTGATCTGGGGATACATTCATAATGTTATTTCACCTTCAAAAACCGTCACCGCTGGACCGCTCAACCAGACCGGATCGCTGAGTCCGCCCGACCATTGTATCGACAGATCACCGCCTCGGGTATGTACCGTCACCGTGTCATCCAACAGGCCGCGCCGCACCCCGGCCACCACCGCCGCGCACGCACCCGTACCGCAGGCCAAGGTCTCGCCACTGCCGCGCTCGAACACGCGCAAGCGCACATCGCGCCGATGTTCGACCTGCATAAACCCGACATTCACCCGCTCAGGAAACTGCGGGTGGCGTTCAATCTGCGCGCCCAGCGTTTGCACCGGCGCGTCATCCAGATTACACACCACGCGCACCGCGTGCGGGTTGCCCATCGACACGACCGAGACCTCAACCGGCTCGCCCGCGACCATGATCGTATGCACGATAGCCTCGGCCTCGACCAGAAACGGGATCTGCGCCGGCGCAAAACGCGGTGCACCCATATTGACCGTCACTAGGCCATCGTCCGTTAGGCGTGGCTCGATGATGCCGCTGGCTGTCTCGACCCGCAGCTCGCGCTTATCGGTGAGACCTTTATCGTACACAAACCGCGCAAAGCACCGCGCTCCGTTGCCGCACTGCTGCACCTCGCCGCCATCGGCGTTAAAGATACGATAGCGAAAATCCACGCCTGCTAGCGTCGGCGATTCGACCAACAAGACCTGATCACATCCGATGCCAAAATGCCGATCGGCGATGGCGCGAAGCTGCGCCGCGCTGAGGTCGACGCGCTGATGGATGGCATCAAAGACCACAAAGTCATTGCCGAGGCCGTGCATCTTGGTAAATTTCAGATTCATGAGCTAATCATACAAGTTAGCCGCACCCTCGGGGCGCGTCTTAAAGCGTTTGTGTAACCAAAAATATTGTTCTGGCATCGCGCGGATACGGTCTTCGATAAAGGCGTTCATGCGCCGCGTATCGGCCGCCACATCACCGCTGGGGTAATCCGTCCACGCGGGATAAAACTGCGTGACATAGTGATCGCCCGCCCAGCGCGTCACACAGGGCACGACCACCGCATTTGCCGCCTTGGCGATGCGTGGCAGACCGGTAATCGTGGCGGTCGGTACGCCAAAGAACGGCACAAAGAGCGCGTCCGTGGGACCGTAGTCCATGTCCGGCAGGTAATAAAACGGCCGCCCTTTTTTTAAGGCGCGCAGCACCGGCTTGATCCCGTCTTGACGCGAATACATCTCTGACACCTCGCCCTCTTGGCCGGCAAAGCGCAGCCGCGCCTGCAACATCAACGCGTTGATCTGCGGATTCTTGATCGTAGCGTAGAGCGACACGATCGGCGCCAAGGCCGCCGTCACCCGCACCCCACCGAGGTTAAGACCCACGAAATGTGGTGCAAGCAAGATGACCGGGCGACCCGCGACCGCCTCTAAATGTTCTTGACCCGCAAAGCGCACCACGCGTTCCACCTCGGCCCGCTGCCCCCACCACGACACCGATTCCAGCAGCGTCGCCCGTCCCAGGGCGCGAAAGTGTTGCTTCAAAACGGCCTTGCGCTGTGCCGCTGTCCATTCCGGAAAACACAGACGCAGATTGGTCGCGCCGATATGACGGCGGGCGGCAGAGACGCGGTACAACACCACGCCCAGCCCTTCACCCAAGACGGCAAGGCCACGACTAGGCAACAGCGCATGCAGCACCCGCAAAAACCAAACGCCCATCATGCCGCCCAATCCGTCCATGCCGGGTCATCCGGCGCTGTCTTGCCATGCTGCCGAAAGATGCGATAACTCCACAGATATTGCGCCGGCAAGGCACGGATACGCGCCTCGATCCGGGCATGTACCCACGCCGCCGCCGCTGCGTCATCCTTGGGCAACGGGTCGATGCGGCTGATGCGCAGGCGATAGCCGCGCCCCCACGAGAGCCGTTCACAACACAACAGCAACACCGCAGCCCCCGTGCTATTCGCCAGCCGATAGGGCAAGACAGGAAACGCGACTGAGCGACCAAAGAACGGCGCAAAGACCCCGTCGCGGGTCGATTGATCGGGCAGGATAAAGGCCGCCTCACCGCGTTTGATGGCCGACAACAAGGCCTTCACGCCAGAGCGATCCGGCGGCACGGTGACGATATGACCGCGCTCTCGCCCACCCTTCATCAGCGCGTGCGCCCACGGCTGTTTCGGCGGCCGATACAAGGCCGTCATCGGAAACTGCGCCCCATACCAGATGCCGGCCAACTCCCAACAGCCCAGATGCGGGGTCAACAAGACCACGCCCTTGCCCGCCGCCTGTGCCGCCTCTACATGTTCCAGCCCATCGACCTGACGCACCCAGCCCGTTACCGTCGCCAACGGGCGCAACCAGATCGCCGCCAGTTCGACCACCCCTTGCCCCAAACCGGCCGCCACGGCGATCAGCGAGACCTGCCCCTGCATCCCCGCCTGCGCCAAATTGTCCCGCAACAGGCGCGCATGACGACCGCGCAACAAGGCCAGCAGACCGAAGATCGCCCCCAGAAGGTGCAGCAGCGGCAAGGGCAGACGCGACAAGAGTTTGAATACAGTAAGGATCACAGTGAAGAATGATTGACGGACAACCCGCAAAGGGTGCAGAATACCAAAAGCCGCCGTGTTAATGCAGACAACTTGCGGGCGGGATACAAATACTGCTAAAGCGTCGCCGCTCAGCAAGTCCCCCGAGCCGGTCGCGACGATCATTTTTTTGGGGACACGCGAGCGTCACATGAGCAACACCTACCTCTTCACCTCTGAGTCCGTCTCTGAAGGCCATCCCGACAAGGTTGCCGACCAGATCTCCGATGCCGTCTTAGACGCCATCCTCACGCAAGACCCGATCGCCCGCGTCGCCTGCGAGACCTTGGTCACCACCGGGCTGGTCATCATGGCTGGCGAGATCACCACCGACGCGCACATCAACTACGCCGCCGTGGCGCGCGACACCATCCGTCGCATCGGCTACGCCGACCCCAACCTGCGGTTTGATGCCGATGGCTGCTCGGTGC
>QYQG01000045.1 GCA_007280375.1 Betaproteobacteria bacterium | reverse complement strand
GGGCGCAACAGACCGACCCAATAGAGCGCCGCCCGCGCGGCAGACAGCGCCCAAAACACCCCGGCCAACGGGGCCAGCACGACAGGCCACAGCCCACAGCCCCCGCCCGCAGGACGCGCAGGGTGCACATACCAACACGCGAGGAGTCGCCGTGCGATCACTCGGTATCGGTCGTAGTCACAAAGGTCACCCGCGTCAGCCCGGCCCGCCGCGCCGCGTCCATCACCCGAATCACCGACTGGTGCGTCGCCTCGGCATCGGCATTGATCATCACCACCGGATCGACCATACCTACCGCCGCACGCTGCAAAGTCACGGCGAGGTCTGACGCCCCCGCCGCCGTAATGCGGCTATTGTTCAAGCTATACGCCCCGTGGGCATCGATGCTGATATCCAGACGCTTGGGGAGCTGCGATGCCGCCGCGCCCTTGGCCTCCGGCAGGTTGATCTGCAACTCCGAAAAACGCGAATAGGTCGTCGTCACCATCAAAAAGATCAGGATGACGAGCAAGACATCGATCAACGGGATCAGGTTGATCTCCGGATCATTGCTCGCCCCGCCACGGCGAAAGTTCACGGCCGCTCCCCGTGGATGATCTCGACCAACTTCACCGCCTGTTGTTCCATCTCCACCAACAGACTCTCGACCTGGCCACGAAAATGCCGATAGGCAATCATGCTGGGGATCGCGACGATGAGACCAAAGGCGGTGTTATACAGCGCCACCGAGATGCCATGCGCCAAGGCCGCCGGGTTGCCGCCAGTGGGCGTCTGTGCGCCGAAGATCTCCACCATGCCAATCACCGTCCCCAACAGACCTAAGAGCGGCGCGACCGAGGCGATCGTGCCTAAGGTGGTCAGATAGCGTGACAGATCGTGCGCCACGGCGCGGCCGGTCTCTTCTAGCGACTCCTTCATCACCTCACGACTGCGGCCCACCATGCTCGCCCCGGTCGCCAAGAGACGGCCCAAGGGCGAACCATCATCGGTCACCGGTGCGCCCGCCTTCAGGGTATCGACGCTGCGTTGCAACAACCCCGTCGGCAAGACCCGCTCCAAACGCAACGACCACGCCCGTTCAAAGATAATGGCCAACGCGATGACCGAAGCAATGATCAGCGGCCAAATCGGCCAGCCAGCCGCTTGAATAAGTTCAATCACGAGAAGTCCTAACACAAAAAATTTAACAGCCGTTACTTTAGCCTCCAGCAGACAAAGGAGCAAGTACGGTCACAAGCCTGTATAATCACGCGGCCTTATGACTAGATTACCTACCCCCACCTCCCGCCAGACCTCCTGCCAGCGCCCGCCGTGCGCGAACGCACGCGCATGATCCGCCGTTTTATACGCAAAGTATTAGGCCGCACCGGCTTTGGCGGCTTTGACGGCACCCGCCACCCGCAGCACGAGCCGCGCATCATCCCGCACGCCCAGCACGGGATTAGCCGCGACGACATCCACCCCTGCGCCCTCAAGGTCACCCGTACCCTGCGCGCCGAGGGTTATGCCGCCTTCGTCGTCGGCGGCGCGGTACGCGATCTTTTACTCAAACGCGAACCCAAAGATTTTGACATCGCCACCGATGCCACGCCAGACCAAGTGCGCGCCCTATTCCGCCGTGCCCGTGCCATCGGTCGTCGCTTTCAGATCGTCCATGTCTATTGCGGCGCCGACACCATCGAGGTCACCACCTTCCGCGCCCCTCCCGAGGCCGACGCAGACGCACTGCATCAACAAGCCGCCGACGGCATGCTCCTGCGCGACAATGTCTTCGGCAACCAAGTCGAAGACGCCGCCCGCCGCGACTTCACCGTCAACGCCCTCTATTACGACCCGCACGACGAGACCATCTGGGACTATCACGAGGGCGTAGCCGATGCCAAAAAACGCGTCCTACGCATGATCGGCGACCCCGCCACCCGTTTCCGCGAAGACCCCGTGCGTATGCTCCGCGCCGCGCGTTTCTCCGCCAAACTCGGTTTTCACATCGAGGCCGCCACCCGTGCGCCCATCGCCCAACTCGCCCCCATGCTCGAACGCATCCCGTCCGCACGCATCTATGACGAGATGATGAAACTCCTCCTCTCCGGCCACGCCGAACGCGGGGTGCACCAACTGCGCGCCGAAGGCCTGCATCACGGCATCCTCCCCATCCTCGACAGCGTCCTCGACAACCCCGATCACAAACCCTTCATCCACGCCATCCTGCACGACACCGATCGACGCATCCAAGACGGCCGCTCCGCCTCGCCCGCCTTCATGTTGGCTGGCCTCTTATGGTTCGCCTTCAAGGTCGAATGGCAGGCGCAAAAAGCCGCGGGCCTGCCCGACAGCGCCGCCGCGTATGAGGCCATGGACATCATCCTCGAACAGCAACGAAAATGGCTGGCCTTCCCGCGCCGCCTCGACCCCATGATCAAAGAGATCTGGGCCTTGCAGCCGCGTTTTGAATTCCGTAACGGCGCGCGCCCCTTCCGTCTCCTCGATCACCCGCGCTGGCGGGCGGGCTACGACTTCCTCTGCCTGCGCGGCCACAGCACCGACCCGGACGAGGTCGCCGCCACCGAACTGGCCGACTGGTGGACGCGCTTTGAAGCCGCTGACGATGCCGAACGCGACACCTTATTAGTCACCCACGCCAGCGGCGAACACAAACCCCGGCGACGGCGTAAACGCACGAACACCCCCGAGGCGACAGGGGATGAAGGTGCATGAGTGTGCATGAAATCAGTGTCACCGCCTACATCGCCCTCGGTAGCAATCTAGGCCATAACGACGACGGCCCCGCAGAGCAGATCGCACGCGCCCTACTCGCCCTGCACGACCTGCCGCAGACCCGCCTCGTGCGTCAATCTAGCCTCTATAAAAGCCCGCCCGATGGCTACACCGAGCAACCTGATTTCATCAACGCCGTCGCCGAACTACGCACCCACCTTGGCCCGCAGGTCCTGTTACGCGAGCTGCTCAAGATCGAACTCCGCTTTGGTCGCCAGCGTCTATTTCGCAACGCTCCGCGCACCCTCGACCTCGACCTGCTCCTGCACGGCGAACACTGCCTGCACGAACCCGGCCTCACCCTGCCGCACCCGCGCATGCACAGCCGTCCCTTTGTCCTCATCCCTCTGCTGGAGATCGCCCCCCACCTCAGCCTCCCCGGTCACGGCGCGCTCCGCGCCCTGATTCACCCCCAGCATCGAGACCAAGTACACTCTATCCACCCAAACACGGAGCGACACGATGTTTCTACCCAAGCTGCTTGAGCAGGCCCAGCGCGGTGAGCGATTAGTCGCCCTCACCTGTTACGACGCGACCACCGCCCGCCTCCTCTGTGCCAACGGCGTGGACATCCTCTTGGTCGGCGACTCGCTCGGCATGACCCTCCAAGGTCATGACAGCACCCTACCCGTCAGCCTGGCCGACATGGTCTATCACACCGCCGCCGTCGCCCGTGGCGCGGCAGGGCAAGGCTTCATCCTCGCCGACCTCAACTTTGGCAGTTACCAAGCCTCGCCCGCCCAGGCCTTTGCCAGCGCGGCGCAACTCATGGCGGTTGGCGCCAATATGGTCAAACTCGAAGGCGGCGCGGTGTTCGTGGAGACCGTGCAATTCCTCGTACAACGCGGCATCCCGGTCTGCGCCCATCTTGGCCTCTTGCCACAATCCGTCAACAGCACCGGTTATTCGCTGCAAGCCCGCAGCGAGACCGATGCCCAGCGCCTCCTTGATGATGCCCTCGCCCTGCAAGCCGCCGGCGCCAGTCTCCTCGTCCTCGAGGCCATCCCCGCCGCCGTGGCCGCCCGCGTCACCGCCGCCCTGACCATCCCCACCATCGGCATCGGCGCGGGCGCGGCCTGTGGCGGACAGGTCTTGGTCTATCACGACCTCGTCGGCCTCACCGCCACGCCGCCCAGCTTCACCAAAAACTTCCTCATCGGCCACGACAGCCTAGCCGCCGCCGTGCGTGCCTATGCCGAAGCGGTCAAGACCGGGCACTTCCCCGGCCCCGAACACAGCCGCTAAATTCGCCCCATGCACACGCTACACACCGTCGCCGAACTCCGCGCCGCCGTGCAACGCCTAGGCGCAGTGGCCTTCGTGCCGACCATGGGTAACCTACACGCCGGCCATATCGCGCTTGTTCACGCCGCCCGACACCGCGGCCTGCCCATTGTCGCCAGCGTCTTCGTCAACCCCTTACAATTTGGCCCCAGCGAAGACCTTGCCGCCTATCCGCGCAGCCTAGACGCCGATACGGAGCAACTGCTGGCGGCCGGCTGCGACCTACTCTTTGCCCCCAGCGTCGCCGAGATGTATCCCGAGGCACAGACCTTCAGCATCATCCCGCCCTTGGCCGACACGCTGTGCGGCGCATCGCGCCCCGGCCACTTCGCCGGCGTCGCCACCGTGGTCTTAAAACTCTTCAACATGGTGCAACCGAGGCTCGCCCTGTTCGGCAAAAAAGATTACCAACAACTCTTCATCCTGCGCGGCCTAGTGCGGCAATTCAATCTACCCATCGAGGTCATCGGCATCGACACGGTACGCGCCGAAGATGGCCTAGCCTTGTCCTCGCGCAACGGCTACCTCTCCGCGCCCGAACGCGCCAAGGCCGCGCGCCTGTATCAAACCCTAAACACGGTTGCCGCCGCCATCGTGGCAGGCGCACGCGACCACGCCCGCCTAGAACGAGAGGCCGAGACACGACTCAGCGAGCACGGCTGGCAGGTCGATTACATCCGCATCTGCGCACTAGCCACCCTCACGGCCGCCGCGCCGACCGACACGGCCCTTGTGGTATTAGGCGCTGCTCGCCTCGGTAACACCCGGCTGATCGACAACCTAGAAGTGACATCCCCCCCACACGCGCTATAATCACGATCTCTTCGTTTTTATCCTCAACATGCAACGCACGCTCTTAAAATCCAAGCTCCACCGCGTTCGAGTCACCGCATCGGAACTCGAATACGAGGGCTCGTGTGCGATCGACGAAGACCTCCTCGACGCGGCCGACATCCGCGAGTACGAGCGCATCGAGATCTACAATGTCAACAACGGTGAGCGCTTCGCCACCTACGCCATCCGCGGTCAACGCGGCAGCGGCATGATCTCCGTCAACGGCGCGGCTGCGAGAAAGGCCGCCGTTGGCGACATCCTCATCATCGCCACCTACAGCCAATACGACGAGAGGGAACTGGCGCACTTCGAGCCGACACTGGTCTATGTGGATACCCAAAACCACATCAAACGCATCGGCGCGGCCATCGCCACCCAAGCAGCCTAGATCGGTAACACCCGTCCCCAGTCAAAGCACGGCCCGGGGTCAGTCTTGCGCCCTGGGGCGATATCGCTATGTCCGACAATCGCCGTCAACGCGGGATAAGCCGCCCGCAAAGCCACCCACAACGCGTTCAGCGTCGCATATTGCGCGTCGGTAAAGGGCAGATCGTCTGTCCCTTCCAGCTCGACCCCCAACGAAAAATCGTTGCACCGTTCGCGCCCCTGCCAGCTTGACACGCCCGCATGCCACGCCCGCTGCCGACACGGCACAAACTGGATCAACGCCCCCGTGCGGCGGATAAAGAAATGCGCCGACACCTGCCGGCCACGGATCTCGGCAAAATACGGGTGCGCGCTCGGGTCTAGCGTATTCGTAAATAAGGCCTCGACCCCCGGCCCGCCGAACTCGCCCGGCGGCAGGCTGATGTTATGGATCACCAACAGGCTAGGCGATTCGCCCTGCGGACGCGCATCCTGATTGGGTGACGGCACGCGCCGTGCGGCCACGCACCAACCCTGCTCATCCACCCGCCACGCGGAGTTCAGGTTAGAATCGGGGCTGTCTTCTTTGGAGTTTTCCATGTTGCTCGCTGAAATGCTGTTTTTCTTGCTGCTCATCCTCGTCGCTGCCGAGGTTTTCGTCAATGCCTTGGAGCACCTCGGAGAAAAACTCAAGATCTCCGAAGGCGTCACCGGCTCCCTCTTTGCCGCCGTCGGCACCGCCTTGCCCGAGACCATTGTGCCACTCTTAGCCATCTTCGCCGGCACCCAAAACCAACAACTCAATAAAGAGATCGGCGTCGGCGCCATCTTGGGCGCACCCTTGATGCTGTCCACCTTGTCGCTCTTCCTGATGGCCGCCTTCGCGTGGAAAAAACGCGGCGCACAGGGTCATTTTAACCCCGAACACGGCGGCCTCACCCGCGACCTCAACTTCTTCCTCTTCGCCTTCGGCCTCTCCGGCATGGCCCTCTTCATCCCGCACGAGATGCCCGAAGTGCGCACCACCTTCGCCTTCGTCATGGTGCTGATCTACTTCGTCTACATCCTAGTCACCCTGCGCGCCTCCGCACAACTGGTCAAGGACGGCCACGGCACCGAGGCCGAATCGCCGATGTTCCTCGCCCGCCTCGGCCTGCCGACCAACTGGCCGACCATCCTGCTCCAACTCGGCGCCGGTCTGCTCTTGCTGGTCTTGGGAGCCAAAGGCTTCATCCACGGTATCGAACAGGCCGCACCGTTGCTCGGCATCTCCGCCCTCATCTTGTCCTTGCTGATCGCCCCCATCGCCACCGAGCTGCCCGAAAAGGTCAACTCCATCCTCTGGATCCGCCGTCACAAAGACACGCTGGCCTTCGGCAACATCACCGGCGCGATGGTCTTCCAGGGCACGCTATTACCCGCCATCGGCATCCTGCTCACCCCGTGGAACCCACAACGCGAGGTCTTGGCCGGCGTCGTCATCACCCTCTTGGCCGCGCTCTGGTTACGCATCCTACTCACCCGAGGCCAACTGCGCGTCTGGCACCTCGCCGTCAATGGCGGACTCTATGTCACCCACCTGCTGATCGTATTGGTCTAACGCGCATCCCTAAGCCACACCCCCCATCCCCGGGATGGGTCTAGCCTTCCTCGCCCTTGGCGCGGTGCGCCTCGCAGCAATAAAAATGCCCGTGCGTGAGGATGGCCTCGGAACGCGGCAGGTTCACTTGGCACACCTCGCAACGCACCATATCTTCGACCTCGGGGGTGCTGGCGCGTTGATCTTCGGCATGGCGTTGGTTACGCCGTTTCATCGCCCGAAAGAGCAGATAAACGCCCAAGGCCAATAAGGCCCAAAAGAGTATCTTACCCAAGGTCGAGTCCGTTTCTATCTGTATCGTTAATGATCATGGCGCTATAGGGTTCGTGGCAAAAAAAAGGTCCTCCATAAATAGGGAGGACCAGCAATCCCGCAAAACGGAGATGCGTACACATAACACAGAGCCATTCACAGCGCTCGTGCGATCTCTGACTCGGATCGCATGAGCGTTGTCGTTATGGCTGCTTCGGTGTGGTGTATTTAACTTCTTTCTGGAACGGTTCCCAGATCGTGTCATATCCAATATAACCTGTCGCGGTGGGCGCTTTTTGACGAGTTGTCAGGAAGCGTGATTTACCTTCTGGAACAGGAAGCCTGGTTTTTTTTGGTTCGCTCATGATATGCCTTGTCTTAAATAATGGGGGTTTGGAAGCACCGATGTCAGCCCCCCAACTTGCTGACAGATCGGGTTATTCTACCTCATGCGAGCGTAATTTCAATACTCGATTTTTTATAGCGCGTTGCCGGTCACTTATATGGGAACAGTCCGATAGTTATCCAGTTGAGGCACTTCTTCTACCTTGCCCCCAAACTGGATTTCCTCGTCCGTTGCATCACGAACCATGAGAATATCAAGCACAAAAATCACCTCACGGCCGCACAACGGGTTATTACCATCAATCGTTATGGTTTTAGCATCCACTCTAGTCACCAAAAAACTCTTGGTTTTGCCCTGGTCGTTTTCCATCAGAATGGCCATGCCGACTTCGCGGTATTCCTTAGGCACATTCTCGATGGCATCGACAATGACCAACGACTCATCCCTCGGCCCGTAAATGGCATTACAGTCTATCGGCACCTTGATGGTATCGCCAACCGCTTTGCCTTCAAGCTCAGCCGTAACCCGTGGCGATAATATTTCATTAACGCCATGCACGTAACCCAAAGGAAATTCGACCAGTGTCAATACTTGGCCTGATTTTTGATCAATGACCTTATAGGTCAGTTCTACATATTTATTGTCTTTGACAATCTCGTTCATCGCGATCCCCAATACATCAGAAAATGGACGCGGCAAAGATCCGCACATCGCCCTCTTCGTAACCGAGGACTAAACGACCCAGCCATTCGCCTTCCTTCTTAGTGCTTCTGACTCGGTATAGCACTGTGACATGTTCACCCCTGCGGATGGTGCCAAGATAGTCCCATTCTTCACGCAGACTTCGAGTCAGTTCGCTATTGGCAAACTGCTTTCCAACCTCAATTTCATTCAGGCCAAACAACAGATTGTAGGAAAACTTGCGGACAAATTGACCATATTGCCCCTTGTTGGAGTACAGGATCAAGTCATTCCACATCGGGTGGGCTAATGCCAGTATTTCCTCTTCGGTATGTTCGATGATGTTCATTAATGTCTATGCTGTCGCTTAAATGCCACTTTCGGAATGATTGTTCCATTCTTCTATGGCGAAAAGTGGAAGACCAACGCAGAGATGCGTTGGTCTTGATTGATTCCGACGGAACCAAAAAGGTCTACCGCCGGGCTATGCGTTACTCGTTCTCACCAACCAGGTGATAACACGGCGCCTTTTCCATGGTGTACTCACCCGTCTTTGGATCACGACGAGAAACAGTCAACACGTGCCAGTCCTTGTCATCCAACTTCATCGCATCACCGCGGTAATAATAACCAGGCCAACGCGTTTCTTTACGGAACAAGGTGTGCTGCATGACAGACTCTGAGGTCAGGTAGCGATGCTTAAGCTCCCATGCGCGTAACAACTCATGAATATCTTCGGCAGCAATCTTCTCAAGATCTTCTTCTAGGATCTTGAGTTTCTTCAGGCCGATATTCAACAACTTATCGTTGGTCATGTAGTTAACCGTCACACCCGCACAGTACTCGTCCATCAACTTCTGCAAACGATCCAGGCCTTGTCTAGGATTGATATAGTTCGGGTTAACCGAACCAGCCGTGATCTCATTGCGGTTGACCCGGTAATGTTCCATCGGCTTGTAAATCTGCTCCTTACGACGATTGATCTGCTCATCAGAAACACGGATGCCCTCAGCCTTACCATCGTCGATGTACTTACAGGCAGCCTTAGCAGCAAGACGACCTTCGGTAAACGAACCAGATGAGAATGCGTGAGGCGTACCGCCCACCGCATCACCCGCACCGAACAAACCTTCAACGGTGGTCATGCGGTTGTAGCCCCAGAAATATTCCGGCGGAGAAAGATCTTCAGGACCAGAACACCATGCGCCACAACCCGTTGCATGTGAACCCATCACATACGGCTCAGAGGTCGTCAGTTCCGGATTCTCGTACTTCGGATTCACATCCGTTGCCGCCCACAACACAGCCTGACCCACGGTCATGCCTAAGAAGTTGTGCCAGCCGATTTCCTCAAGGTGCGGATCTTGGAATGCTTCCATAGTCACCATTTGGATAGGACCGCGACCTGCATTGACCTCAGAGATAAAGGCGTGGTTACGCAAACAGGTTGGAATCGGCTTATGCGACAAATGCTGACCTTCGGTATCCAGATATTCCTTACCAACCATTTCCGTCAGTGCCGGGAACCACTTTGATTCATATTCTTCACCGTTACAGTTCTGCGTATAGGTCTTAAGGTGCAGGAAGTAAGCGCCCACCGGACCGTAACCGTCTTTGAAACGAGCCAGCACGATACGATTTTCCATTTGGGTCATTTTTGCACCCGCATCAATCATCAGACCATAGGCCGAACCGGATGACCACGGCGCGTACCAAACACGGCCAGAACCTTCGCCCACCGAGCGCGGTTTAAAGATATTAGATGCACCACCGGCACCCACAATCACGGTCTTGGCTTTGAACACATGGTAGTCACCTGTCCGCACATTGAAGCCAACGGCACCCGCGACCCGGTTTTCCTTGGCATCATCCATCAGCAGATGGGTAACGCACACGCGATTGTAAACCTTATCCGCAGATTTCTTAGCCGCCTCAGCCACGATAGGCTTATAGGACTCACCGTGAATCATGATCTGCCAACGACCTTCGCGCTGATACGCGCCAGTCTTGGGGTCGCGCATCAGCGGCAGGCCCCACTCCTCGAACTGGTGAACAGCCGAGTCAACGTGACGCGCCATATCAAACAGCAAGTCCTCGCGCAACATGCCCATCAGGTCCATACGCGCATAGCGCACATGGTCTTCAGGATTGTTTTCACCAAAACGCGTACCCATGTAGCAGTTAATCGCATACAGACCCTGCGCCACTGCGCCGGAACGATCAATATTCGCCTTTTCGGCAATAATAATCTTCTTGTCTTGACCCCAAAAGCGAGCCTCCCACGCGGCGCCCGTTCCACCCAAGCCAGCGCCTGCAACCAGGATGTCGATATTGTCTTCGACGATAGTATTGTAAGTCATTAGTAATACACTCCTATTTTTAATTTAAGCCCGTTAGATTGCAGCGTGTGCAGACCACCGTCATCCATGCGAATGTATTTAGGCTCATTGAACAATAACTGGCTGTTACGCATCTCTTTGCTCGGCGCAGGCACATCGGCTAGCTTGGGAATGTGCTTACCCCAAGGCTTAGTCGTAATCGGCGCCAACAGCTCCATGTCTTGTTGACCGTTACGGAACTTGATGCGCCAAGCGATGGTGCCCTTTTCCTCATCACGATGCACACGCACGGAACTTCCGAGCGGCGCAAAGTCAGCGTATCCACGCACATCAATCGCATGATGCGGACACGCCTTAACACAGGAGAAACACTCCCAGCACATGTTAGGTTCAATGTTGTAAGCGCGACGCAGGACTGTATCAATATGCATGATATCTGACGGACAGATATCAACGCAATGCCCGCAACCATCACAGCGAGTCATATACACAAAAGTAGGCATAGTATTCCTTCTTGTTTCGTTCAGTTAATTGGACTAATTGCGCTATTAGCGATTAGTAATGGCTCGAGCCTTCACGCTTAATACCCAGGCCCATATTGGGCGGCACTTTGCCCATGTATGTTGGGATATCAGGGAATTTTGCTTGAACCGCAGGATCGGTCAGATCATAATCAGCAGGCAGGTTCTCTCTTGAGCCATCTGCCTTGGTGACCCGCTTTTGAAAAGCAGCCGCCGGCTTGAAGAACATGTGCGCAAACTTAGACCACATGACCGAACCAAACAGCGTAGTACTGGAAACGATGAACAGAGCAAAAAACACCCAACCAATAGTAGATCCCTGGTTTCCTGACCACAAGAGCGCGAATGTCGCGGTTGTCAGCAGCGAAACGATAAACAAGTCAGCGCGTACTACGCGATACCACGGATGACCTTCGGCAGACACATCAACACGGATAAAGAACCAGAACCAGTAACCACCAAAGCACAGCATGGCCGCACCCAAGTGCCACAGTTGCGGCAGCATCGCAGGCACTTCAGTCGTGCCCGGGTAGGCAAAGATTAGCGTTGCCGTAGTCACCACAAAGAGGATAAATCCGTACATAGTAAAGAGGTGCGAAATACGGCGCCGCGGATTAGCGAACTCACCCGAAGTTAAAACCTCATTGGCAATCGTCTTTACAGCGAGCGCGCCCTTCTCACCCACACCTACGGTGCGTTTTGCGCTTTTCTTGGCTTTCTTTGCGTTTTCGAAAAAGTACTGGGCACTCTTCTTGTGCAGCATGTCGAGTATCGTTCCCCCGACCACTAGCAACAGCATGAGTATGATATACGCCTGCATTGCGACCGGCGAAATGACAGTAGCGAGTTCGGCAAAAGGGTTGGTCTGTATCATGGGTCAATCTCTCCTTGGGTATCAAAATACAAGTACTAGTGTGTCGTATCTGTACGGGTTAATCAAATCAATGTTCTCTCGGTCTGTATAAAGTGCTCTTATAGTGATCACAACGCCCATCTAGCCTGCCTATCCGCCAACACACCCGCACGTTGAAATCAACGTCCACCAGCCGTGCGGCCTTGATCGTGGGTGGCCAAAAAACAGTGGCCGCCCTTAGCTCACATCAAGCCCTCGTAGCGCTCCGCTACAAAAAACACTGCGGCGTTATTACACCAAAGTCAGATCAAGCACGCCTTCCATCTTCTCCGCCGTCTCCGACTTGCCTGTACGGCTGTCACCGACGATCGCCACGGTCACACTAAGCGATTTTGCGTCATCGCCTAAACGCGCCCGTTTTTCCAATGCCACCCGTTTAATCAGGACAATCAGGTCACGCGCCAGATGTTCCGGGCCTTGCATCTCCACCGATTCACGATCGGTAAAACCCGCCGCAGCGATATCGGCATCGCTGTTATCCGCTGCCGCGCCCGCCATCAACTGGCTGTGCGCCACGCCCAGCAACATCTCTCCCTTGGCGGACAACTTGTCAAAAACCTTGATAAAGCGATCCTCGCTATCTTGAAAGATGGCATGTAACTCAGGGTGCAATATTTGACCTTGCGGGTCCTGCAATAAGGGGAATGGATTGGCCCAATAGCTAGACTCACGCGCCCCCCGGAAGGTCTGCGTACTGCCCGCCGCCACCCGCTCACCCAGGCGGAAATGCGCGACCGCATCCATCACCGACATATCCACATCCACCGTCATCTCGCTCGGCGACTTGAGGCGGAAGTTGTTCGCATAGAGCAAGACATCGAGTTGATGCCCGGCCCTGACCTCAGTATCCGCGCTCACTGGGACGATCTGCCGCGCATTCGAGCCGGTCGTACGGTTATAACCCACCTCGCGCCCCTGCATCTGCATCTTGGCGCGCTCCGAAAAACCATCCAGACAGGCAAACGCGCCCGTCTCCGTGCCATAAAAGATAGGTCGCTGCTGCGCATCGTCACCGCGCTCCAGACGGATACGCCCCATATCATCCGACTTGACGCGCATCTCGGCGATATACGGCGCACCGGCCTCATCAAAACGCATCTTGTAACGGGTGCAACCGCAATGCAGCGGGATATCACCGGCGCGGATCGCCAACACATTGTGCAAGGTCAGCACCGGCTTCTTGCAATAGCCAAAATACTTCAACTCATCGCGATTGGGCACCAGACCGACGAGGACCTCATTCTCAGCATCCCACCAGTAACCCAAGTCCTCGTCGGCCGCGTTCGGATCGCCAAACAAGAAGATGCCGTCCGGCTTACGGCCAGCGCTGATCTCGTCCACATTGGCAAACGGGAACAGATTCAACAGCCCCGGTTCCATCTCGATACAGCCACGCGATTTATGGATATAGGCCACGATCAGCCACGCACCGACCGTCAACGGCACGGCCACCCACTCCTCGGCGTTGAAGGTCTCGCTACGGAAGGGGTTGTGGCCCAGCTCGTAAAACGGTTTAGCGCGTTTATTCGACGGCGTGGTGTAATCCACACCGGTCTGGATATCCGCCGCGATGGTCAACGGCACATGCGACAAGGCCATGTAATCGGGCGGCAGATTAAAATAATGGCCGGAGACCTCGCCCGCTGTCACATTCGGAAAGGCGTTGAGACCCGGCGTGCGGCGCGTACCCTCTTCCAGACCCACACCATCCAACAAGGCACGACGCGTCTCCAACAGCAACTCAGACAAATCACGCGCCTTTTCCGTCACCCGCCCCTTCACCACGGCCGAAGTAACATCCTCTTGCGTGATCACCTCATTCTGCAGGCGCACCAAGCGCGAGTACGAACGGGTGCGGAAATGATGGAAACCGCCATCGAAGAACGAGGCCAACTCACGCGCACGATCGAGCGCATCGCCCTCGGCAATCTTGCCCGCATGCAGCAACGCCAAGAAATCCCGCGCCCGGATCGACTTAACAAAGGCACTCCGATGCTCCCACTCGTTGCGATAGCGCTCATCGCGATGCACTAAGTCTTCGAGATATTCCCGCTTGTAACGCTCTAAAAAACGCGTAAACGGCAGGCTTTTTAGCAGTTGCGCGGGCGTCACACAGCCCTCGCGGATTTCAAGTATGCTTTCCATCGGGATTCCTTGCAGATAAATCAAAACGCAGGTGCGGCAGCAACGCAACCAGCCCACCCAAACCGGCAAGATTCTAGCACAAGACGCGCTAAATTAACCCGGCCTAATGCAGGGGTTTAGCGAGGATCAGGCGTGTTCGCTCGCCGGGCGCACATTGCATGCCTCACCCGGTTCAGTCGGCACATCGACCGTTAAAAACGCCAGCGTCGCCAGATCAGCCAAGATATAGGTCGGTGGCTTGCCCACGCCGCCCACCGTGCCGGTGGATAAGCTCTGCACGATGTATTGCGGCGTGCAAAAACCTGAGGATATCCCCGCCTTGATGCTCAACCAGATCGCACATTTCTTT
>QYQG01000077.1 GCA_007280375.1 Betaproteobacteria bacterium | reverse complement strand
TTTTTGTGACAAATCGATGCTCATCTTGATCTCATCCTCTCTGTTCGTCGGCATAGTCATATGTGTATAAGACTCAGTCACAACCTGTTTGTTTTTCTGTGTTGCCACCGGTGTCTTCATCGCTTTTTTCGGTTCTATTTTAGGTGCTGCTTTAGGTGCTTCTTTAGGTGCTACTTTAGGTGCTACTTTAGGCGCTACTTTAGGTGCTACTTTAGGTGCTGCTTTAGGTGCTGCTTTAGGCGCTGCTTTAGGTGCTGCTTTAGGCGCTGCTTTAGGTGCTGCTTTAGGTGCTGCTTTAGGTGCAACCTTGCTAACCACCTTAACGACGACCTTCTTTGCCGCCACCGTCTTGGTCGCGACAGGTCGCGCCTTAACGGGTGTCGGCCTTACTGCCGCCTTAGGTGCGGTCTTGCTAACCACCTTAACGACGACCTTCTTTGCCGCCACCGCCTTGGTTGCAGGCTTGGTTACGACTTTAGTCGCGGCCTTCGCCACCACCTTAGGTACAACCTTTGCTATCGACTTGACGGGTTTAGTGGGCTTCGTTGTAACTGTTTTCTTGGCAACGGGTTTTGCGACCGGTTTAGTCGCCGGCCTTACTGCCGAGGCGACAGGTTTGGCCTTAACGACTGGGCGTTTTGCCACGACCTTAGGCGCGATCTTCTTCACGGCTGAAACGGGCGACTTAGCAAGCGACTTCACGGCCTTTTTTGCTACGGTAGTTTTTGCCACAATTAACTCCTTCAAGAAGATCGAACCCAGAAAATGATCATGAAAAACAGGGCGCGATTATGCCACGAGCCACATTACTGCGAACATCTTAAAACAAGTCTTTCTACCGCCCCCAACCCAAACCCAGTGGGTCCTGTGGATCGACCCCATCCATAAATGGCTTTGCCCGTTCGCCGTGCGTGACTTGATAGACGCAGCCGATCCAGTTACCAATGATCGCCTCGGCCGTGTCGTGCCAGGTGTTATCCAAGCGCGGCACGAGCAATGCTTCTGGAAACGCGGACTCGGCGAGCATACGCACACGGTATTCGTCCAACACGGCTTGCGCATGGCGATCAAAATAGCGCACAGGGAAAGGGGGCCAACGAGAGGACTGACCCTGCGCCGCCAACAGCGCGTCGCGTTTATATTCCTTCAACAGCGAGATGGTGTCGTATTCCGGATGGCCTTGGAAAAACACCACGCGCAGGCCGTCACCACTCACCGCCAGATGCACGCCCACCTCGGGCGACTCGACCAACACGCGCACCCCGGCGGCCTCGAACTGGGCACGCGAGATATCATTCCAGCGCGAGTGCGGCACATCGAAGCGGGTGTTGACATCGGCCACCAGCGGGTGGCGTGGCTCGACCACCTGATGCGGAAACACGCCACTATGCTTGACCGGCTGACGCACGCGCGGTTGGCCATAACGAAAATGCATCACGGCGTGCGTCGCCAGACACGAACACAAGGTCGAGGTGACATGCAAAGTCGCCCAGTCGATAACCTCGATCAGCGGCGCCCAGAACGGTTCTTGCGATAGATCTTCGCCGGTGACATTGGCGCCAGTAATAATCAGCGCGTCCAGCCCCGCCTTTTGGATGTCCGCAAAGGTCTCGTAATAGGCGTCGATATGCGCGCGCGCCTTGGCCCCACGCGGCAGGGCATCGAGGGTAAACGGGTGCAGATAAAACTGCGCGATCGGATTTGACTCGCCGACCAAACGATAAAACTGCCGCTCGGTCGCCTCCAGCGCGGCATCGGGCATCATGTTCAAAAGCCCCACATGCAGCTCGCGGATCACCTGCGTATCGGCACGATCGGCGGACAGCACCGTCTGCCCATCGGCGCGTAGGCGGTCAAAGGTCGGCAGGGCGTTATGGGCGACTAGGGGCATATCAATTCAACCGGGCGTGCGCGCGATGACGGTTTCAAGCAGGCCGATAAAATCCTGTTCGTCGCGCACCTGCGCCACCTCCTGCGAAGTCACGGTATAGCCGCGCTCAGCGATGGCCTCGTAGCGCGGGATACGCGAGCGGAAGAGCTGCGGAAAGACCCAGCGGCCCCAGTCGTTGGGGTCGATCTCCGCGACATAGGCGATACCCTTTTCGGCCATGTACAGCGGCAGGTACTCCGCCAAAAAGGCCGGGCGAAAGTACAACGGCTTAGGGTCGCTGACCGCGCGGCGGATCAGGGTCTCCTCCTCCGCCTGCGTCGTCACCTTGATATAAAGGATGAGCGAGTTCGCCGCCAACAGGTCGATGACGCGATCGTCTTCCAACTCGCACAGACTGCCGCCGACATCGTTGACGAAGTGGTGATAGCCGTAGATCTCTTGTCCCTTGCGCACGAACGCCGGCACATCGAACATCGCCGCGATCTCGGCCGCGCGGTACAAGGCCTGGCGGCGCGAGAATTCTTCTAACGACAGGCCATTCAGGTCGGGGTTGCCGAGCTTGCCGACAAAGGCCATCACCGGCCCTAGGTCGTCGATGCGGATGTGGTTGTTGATGCCGATCCAATCGTTGCGCAACAGGTCGCGCAGGAACGGCACCTGCATCGCCTGCTGCTTGATCAGGTCGAGGATAGGCTCGTCGAGGTAGCGCGTGCCGATGCGGTAATCCCCGGAATAATGGAACCAATCGTTCTTGCGTAACAAGGACGACAGATAGGTTTTGCCCACGCCCGACATCCCCAGCAGGGTGACGCGGCGGTTGGTGCAGGCACGGAAGGTATCGACAGTAAATTTCATGGGGCTGAAGATTACCCTAATTTTCCTGGGTTTGGGCGGTATGATCACGGTCGCGCGAGCGAGGCTGCACAGGGCATATGTAGGCGCGACAGGTCGCTGTCCGGAAAAGCGGGGGATTAGGGACAGACCACGAGACACGCTGGAAGGCATGGTGTCGCAGGGCGATGTACACAAGGCGCTGTTCCACGCCACACTAGCAAAACATTAAACTGACACTATCGGTTAAATAGTGCCCACCCGCGCCGCAATGGTGCGGGGCATCACCCAAGTGGTGCGGGCTTATCAGGCATGAGTGTCCTGTTTTTGTGCATCATGCCCCATTGCGACACGCAGCATGCGGACCACCAGACAAACAAGCAACACATAAATTTCTAACAAACATGTTAACAATCAATTGTATACACATTAAAACATAGAGTGGAACGGGATTTGCTTAATGGTTATTAAGCCCTGTGACTATCACACGGCACATCACCTTTATGGAGCCTTTCATGCCTACGCCCGACCTGCCCCCTGTTGTGTCACCTACCCCTGAAGTCGACAACAGCAAACGCGACTTTTTCAAAAAAACCGCCACCCTCTCGGCGGCTGCGGCGCTGATGGCCCTGGTGCCGCCCGGCGTGCGCAGCGGGGCTTGGGCGGCCGGTTCAGATGCCCCTGAAAAAACCGATGTAAAAATTGGCTTTATCCCGCTAACCGACTGCGCCAGCATAGTCATGGCCTCGGTAAAGGGCTTCGACAAGAAATACGGCATCACCATCACCCCCAGCAAAGAGGCGAGCTGGGCCGGGGTGCGTGACAAACTGAGTAACGGCGAACTGGATGCCGCGCATGTGCTGTATGGCCTGATCTACGGCCTGCAACTGGGCGTGGGCGGCACCAAGAAAGACATGGCCGTACTGATGAACCTAAACCACAACGGCCAGGCCATTACGCTCAATAACCAGCTCAAGGCCAAGGGCGTCACCGACGGCGCAGGCCTAGCCAAGTTGGTGAAAGCCGAACCGAAGGAATGGACCTTCGCACAGACCTTCCCCACCGGCACGCACGCCATGTGGCTGTATTACTGGATGGCGACTTACGGCATCGACCCGTTCAAGGAGGTGAAGGTGATCACCGTGCCGCCGCCGCAGATGGTCGCCAACATGCGCGTCGACAAGATGGATGGTTATTGTGTCGGCGAGCCGTGGAATGCGCGCGCGATCCACGACAAGATCGGCTTCACCGCCGCCACCAGCCAGGACATCTGGACCGATCACCCGGAAAAGGTGCTCGGCACGACGCTGGAGTTCGTCCAGCGTTACCCCAACACCACCCGCGCCATGATCGCCGCGATTCTGGATGCCTCGAAGTACATCGACACCATGACCAACCGCTCGGAAACGGCTCGCATCATCTCCGGCAAGGCGTATGTGAACACCGATTTCGATGTCATTGAAGACCGCATGCTGGGTCAGTATGACAACGGCATCGGTAAGAAATGGCAAGACGCAAACTACATGAAGTTCTTCAACGACGGCAAGGTCAACTTCCCCTACCTGTCGGATGGCATGTGGTTCCTCACCCAGCACAAACGCTGGGGCTTGCTGAAAGAACACCCGGATTACCTAGCCGTGGCCAAGTCGGTGAACCAGATCAAGCTGTACAAGGAAGCCGCGACGATGACGAAGACGCCGATTCCGAAGTCGGAGATGCGCACTTCCAAACTCATCGACGGCGTGGTGTGGGACGGCAAAAACCCGAAGGCATATGCCGACGGCTTCAAGATAAAAGCGTAACCACTTCCCTCCCCATTGGGGGAGGGAGAAACCCCAGGATCCCGCCATGAGCGCAATGACATTGAACGAAAGCCGTCGCAAAGACATCATGAATTCACCCAATACCCCCCCGCTGTCGGCCTCCGCCGTCAACGAATCGCTCCCCCGGCCTACGCCCTTCCTGCAACGCGGCCAAGTAGTCACCGAAGCTACCGCCAAATTATTCCGCGCGGCCTTGCCGCCATTTCTGGGGTTGCTGCTCTTTATCCTGCTCTGGCAGATCGTCTCCGTCAGCGGCGGCGATCAGGGCCTGCCTGGACCGGCCAAAACCTGGGCCTCGGCGCAAGAACTATTTGCCGACCCGCTCTATGACAACGGCCCTAACGACAAGGGCATCGGCTGGAACATCCTGCACTCGCTCTACCGCGTCGGCGCGGGCTTCGGTCTGGCTGCGCTGGTGGGTATTCCGCTGGGCTTCATGATTGGTCGTTTCCAGTTCTTGTCCGGCATGCTCTCGCCCATCATCAGCCTGCTGCGCCCGGTATCGCCGCTGGCCTGGCTGCCGATTGGCCTGTATGTGTTCAAGGAAACCGAGCCAGCCTCGTTGTGGGTGATCTTCATCTCCAGCATCTGGCCCATCATCTTGAACACCGCCGCTGGCGTGTCGCGCGTGCCGCAGGACTACATGAATGTGGCGCGGGTGCTCAGCCTGTCCGAGTGGAAGATCTTCACGCGCATCCTGTTCCCCTCGGTGCTGCCGTACATGATGACCGGCATCCGGCTATCCATGGGCGTGGCCTGGCTGGTGATCGTCGCCGCAGAAATGCTCACCGGCGGCACGGGCCTGGGCTTCTGGGTGTGGGACGAGTGGAACAACCTCAATGTCGAACACATCCTCATTGCCATCTTTATCGTCGGCATCACCGGCCTACTGCTGGAACAAGCCCTGGTGTGGCTGGCTAACCGCTTCAATTACGAATAATCCAACAATTAACCCAACACATAAACCGGGGAAAACCATGCACAGCTACCTGCAAATCGAAGATGCCAAAGTGGTGTTCGACACCAAAAAAGGCAAATTTACCGCTCTCACCGGCGTCAACCTCCATGTCCAGCAAGGAGAATTCATCACCCTGATCGGTCATTCCGGCTGCGGCAAATCCACCCTGCTCAACTTGGTGGCCGGGCTAAACGAACCCACCTCCGGCGTGCTGTTATTGAACAACCGCGAGATCAAAGGCCCGGGGCCAGATCGCGGCGTAGTGTTTCAAAACCACAGCCTGTTGCCGTGGCTCACCTGCTTCGACAACATTTATCTGGCGGTAGAAAAGGTGTTCGGCGACAAGGAAAGCAAAAAACAGTTGCGGGAACGCACCTTTGCGGCACTGGAACTGGTACATCTAACGCATGCTGCCGACAAACGCCCGAGCGAGATCTCCGGCGGCATGAAGCAACGAGTCGGCATTGCCCGCGCCTTGGCCATGGAACCCAAAGTTCTGTTGATGGATGAACCCTTCGGCGCACTCGACGCCCTTACCCGCGCCAGCCTGCAAGACGAATTGATGCGCATCGTTGAAGAAACCCAGGCCACCACGCTCATGGTGACGCACGATGTGGACGAGGCGGTGCTGCTATCCGATCGCATCGTGATGATGACCAACGGCCCTGCGGCGACCATCGGCGAGGTGCTGAAGATTGATCTGCCACGCCCAAGAGATCGACTGGCGTTGGCGGAAAACCCGGATTATCACCATCTACGCGGCCAGGTGCTGGCGTTTTTGTACAAGAAGCAGCACAAGAGCGCCGCTTGAAAGTGGGCCGTCTTTGCCAAGCCGTAATCGTGCCTCTGGGATGGGGTCAGCGTGCTGGCGAAGATACTTACGCAACGATGGTTACCGTAGTTTGCGCGGCCGAGGTGAAATCGTCGAGCAGGCGCAGCACGAACTCCGGCGCGAGATCGGCTGTGATAAAGACGAAACGGCTGCGTCGGTCGGCATCGGGCCACGCGGCGAGTTCGACCGGCGGATAGAACACATGTTGCACGGCATGGATCACGGTCGGGTGATCGTGGCCCTGGAGGTTGACGATGGCCTTCATCCGCAACAGGTTGGCGGCACGAAAACTGCGCAACATCTGCAAGGCGGCGGCCAACGCGGCCTCATCTAACGGCGTGTCAAAGATCAGGCTAAAGCTGCGGATACGCGCCTCATGCGCGGCCTCGGAGACCTGTACGCGCCCGAATAGGCGGCTGGCTTGCGGGTATTTCGGCACGGCCAGCCAACGGTTGACCTGCTCCGGTCTATCCTGCGGCCGCCAGGCACCTAGGCTCAAGACCGCGTCGGGGTCGATTTGGCCGTCGATCACGACGATCTGCTGTGCCGCAGGATTGAGCTGTGTCAGCCGCGTCTCGGTGTCTGCCCGCTCCGCCGCGCTGGCTAGGTCGGTCTTGCTGAGCAACAGGCGATCGGCGGCGGTGACTTGCCGTTCTGCCTCGACATGGTCGGCCAACTGCCCCGCGCCCAGTTGCGCATCGACCACGGTAATCACCGCGTCAAGGTGATAGCGCGTCGCAATCCAGCGTTCCGAGGCCACGGTATCGACGATGGGCGCGGGGTCGGCGATGCCGGTGGTCTCGATGATGAGCCGTTCAAAAGGTGGCAAGTCGCCGCTGGCGCGCCCCATCCACAGGTTCTTTAGGGTCGGCGCCAGTGTGCCTTGGATCTGACAGCAGACACAGCCGCCCGACAACAGGGCGAGCGGGCCGCGTTGTTCTTCTAACAGGTGATGATCGAGCGCGACATCGCCAAACTCGTTCATCACCACGGCGGTGAGCGGGCAGGTGCGCAGCAGGTGATTGAGCAGCGTGGTCTTGCCGCTACCCAAAAAGCCCGTGAGTAGCGTGATAGGAAGGGAGGTTGAGAGAGGGGTTATAGGTTTCGTCATGTCGGCTACAATGCCGTTTTTCTGCTGGACTGACAAGGGCTGATATGGCCGATCCCATTTTGCACAAAGGCGCGGCCAAGGTCGCGCGTATCCCCATCAAGGTCGAGGCCAAACCACGCCAACGCCTGCCCGAGTGGATCCGTATCAAGGCGGTCGCCTCACCGGAGGTCAAGCGCATCAAGGCCTTGTTGCGCGAGCGCAATCTGCACACCGTCTGCGAAGAGGCGGCCTGCCCTAATCTGGGCGAATGCTTTGGTCACGGCACGGCGACCTTCATGATCTTGGGCGACCTCTGCACGCGGCGTTGCCCGTTTTGCGATGTTGGCCACGGCACGCCACTACCGCCCGCCGCCGATGAACCGGCCAAGTTGGCCGAGGCGGTGGTCTTGATGGGGCTGAACTATGTGGTCATCACCAGCGTCGATCGCGACGACCTGCGCGATGGCGGCGCGAGCCAGTTTGCCGCCTGCATCCGTGCCGTGCGTGCCGCCTCACCGACGACCCGGATCGAGTGTCTGGTGCCCGATTTTCGCGGTCGGCTGGAGGTCGCGCTGGAGGTCTTGGCGCAAGACCCGCCCGATGTGTTGAACCACAACTTGGAGACCGTGCCGCGCCTCTATAAGGCGGTGCGTCCGGGCGCGGATTACGCCCATTCGCTGCAACTCTTGGCGGCGTTCAAGGCACGCGTGCCTGGCGTGCCAACCAAATCCGGCATTATGTTGGGGCTGGGCGAGGCGGCCGACGAGGTCGATCAGGTGTTACAGGATCTGCGCGCCCACGGCGCGACGATGCTCACCGTCGGCCAATATCTGCAACCCTCCGCGCATCACCTCAGCGTAGAACGCTTTGCGCCGCCGGCGGAGTTTGAGCAGATCGGTCAACGCGCCACCGCGCTGGGCTTTATCAACGCGGCGTGTGGGCCGCTGGTGCGTTCAAGTTACCACGCGGATCAACAGGCGCGGGCGGTAGTAACTGCGTAGGTGGCTGCGGGGGTGTTTGCGGCGATGCTTGCACAGGCTGCGCCGCGGGTGGTGTCGCCAGCAGCATCTGCTCGTAGATCCGCGCGAGGTTGAACTGCGCCTTGGCGTGGCCTTGATCGGCGGCCTTTTGTAACCAGATCAACGCCGTCGGCTCATCCTTGGTCACGCCCACGCCATCGCGATAAAGGATGCCGAGATTAAACTGCGCCACACGATCGCCCTGTTCAGCCGCCTTGTTATACCAGACGACGGCCCGCGCGGCATCCTTGGCCACGCCCTGCCCCTGCTCGAACAAGGTGCCTAGGTTGTTCTGGGCCGGGGCATAGCCCGCCTCGGCCGCCAAGGTAAACCAATGTGCGGCGGCAGCGGGGTCTTGCGGCAAGGACAACGCGCCCAATCGGGCCTGTGCAATCGTATTGCCTAGGGCGGCGGCCTTCTCAAGCCATGCGCGCGCGGCGACCAGATTCACCGCTTCACCCTGACCCAGCTCCGCCATCAAGCCGAGATTGGTCATGGCGGCCGCATTACCTTGTGCCGCCGCCTGCTGGAAGCCGATGCGTGCGGCAGCTAGGTCTGGCGTCATGCCTAGCCCCTCTTTTGCCATCAATCCGACTTGATTCTGCGCGCTGGCATGGCCTTGCGCGGCGGCGCGCTGATACCACTGCAAGGCATCAATCCAGGCACTGCCGCGTTCGGCCAACTGACCGAGGTGAAACTGGCTATCCGTGTCGCCCGCCTCGGCGGCCTTTTTAAACCACGCCAGCGCCGCAACGGCATCGCTGGGCTCCAACAGCCAAGCCAGCTTGTTCTGCGCGGGGACATAGCCTTGATTCGCTGCCGCCGTAAACCATTTAAGGGCGAGGACGGCGTCTTTTGCAAGGCCGTCGGCACCCTCACGATAAAGTACGCCTAGGTTATGTTGCGCCGCGACATTGCCCGCCTCGGCGGCCTGCGTCATCCAGCGCATGGCGGCAGGGACATCCTTCACCAGTCCACGCCCTTCAAAAAGACGCAGACCCAACGCGGCCTGTGCATCCACATCGTTCGACTGGGCGGCCTTTTGTAACCACGCAACGGCGTGCGCGGGGTTAGCCGCTATGCCCAAGCCCCGCTCATAGAGCGTCGCCATCTGTCCTTGCGCGGCGGGATAGCCTTGTTCCGCCGCTTTTAAAAACCACTGCGCGGCCTGCGTCGGATCGGCCGCGTTTAGACCAACACCTCCGCGCCCGTGCAGGAGCATGAGACCTAGGTTGTATTGCGCTAGCGGATAGCCTTGCGTGGCCGCCAGACGGAACCACGCCACGGCCTCTTTTGCGTCTTGAGTGACCAAGGCGCTGCCCTGATCGCGCAATACGCCGAGACGGTTTTGCGCCTCCGGGTCGCCCTGCTGCGCGGCTTGGATGTAATAGCGCAAGGCCATATCGGCCAACGAGGCGCGCGGCGCGGCGTGGGTGGGCATGGCAGCAAGGGCAAACGCGACGACCCAGGGGGCCAGAAGATAGGTAGGTGATTTCATCGTGATGTTCCGTTACTTTGATTCAGAAGGTTTGTTGTAGCGGATCGGCAGATCCACCCAATACTCAGTGGGCTGGCCATCGCGCTCACCGGGCTGAAAACGAGCCGAGCGAATCTGATTGGCAGCCTCGTCGTCCAGCACCTTAAAGCCACTCGACTCCTTCACCAAGACTTGACCCGTCTCGCCATTAGCCAAGACCTGGACACGCAACACCAACTCGCCGGCCGGCACCCAGATCGGGTTGAACATCGGCGGCTGGCTAATCATGCGCGGCGCGCCTTTGGCGGCCTTGAGCAGATTGGTGCTATTTGCCTCCGGCAATTTGCAGATCGAATTGGCTGCTGTGGTTTCCACCCCCGTCATCGCCGCCTCGTCCGTCGCCGCCAGCGTAGAGCGATTTGAATCGCCCACCTGAGCCACCAATTTTGCCTTCGCCTGCCCGGTGTGGTCGGCGGCGCGTTGCCCTGCTTGGCTACTCTCCACCCCGCCAGCATGACTCACCCCGCCACCCTCGTTCACCGGGCGATCCGGCAAATAAGGATTGCGCCCACGGCCACTGATAGAGGGCTGGATGTCCAGCGTCGCCACACGCAGGGTCTTGCCTTCCCCCGGCAGATCCGCACCCGCACGCGTGGCGGTCGACTGCAAGGCCGGGCCAGCGGTCTTGCCAGGCACAGTATGCGCCTCAATCTGGGTATGGCGTGGGGGCAGACTGGTGGCCAGCTTCATCTGAAAAAACTCAGTAGAAGGGGCCGATGCGGGTGTGGGGACAGACAGGCCAGCAACCCGCTCTTGCAGCCAGGAGAACGCACGGCCCGGTATCGAATCGGACAAGGCCAAGGCTAGAGTTTTCGGCCCCGCTGCGGCCATAGCGCTCCCCGAGATCTCCGCACCGCCCGCCCCCGCCCCGTGACGCGTAGCGGCCGCCGTTGTGTGGGGCGATGATGACGCACGACCATCGGGATGCGTGTTATTTTTACGACTCGGTGGCTCGGCGACGGTCACCGTACGCGCACCAGAACCGGCCGTCTGTAAGGCACGCGGGTCGGTGGGCGCTTCGCCGGCGGCCGATGCGCGCTGGCTCTGGCCACTTAAGGCCGCGCCGCCCCCGCCTGCGCTCGCACGATTATCGGCCGACTGTAGCGTAGTGGGCGCATCGGCGGCCCGCAGGCGTTGGTCGGGCATCACATCCGTCGCGCTGGCGCGTTGCGCGCTTTGTGACAGCGCGGCGCTACCACTGCTGGCCTGATCGCTCGTGGGTGCGCCGACGCGCTCACTCGCCGCCATCGCCATCCCGCTACTCCCCGTCTGCAGGGCCTGTCTCGCCGCCGTACTCGGGGTCGAGAGTTCGTGACCGTCACCCTTATCCGCGCTCGAAACAACCGGCTTTTCCACGGGGGCTTGGGACGCCATGGCCTCTGCCTCTCGGACGGGGGTCGCTGGCAGGGCCTCTACCGCCGGCAGCGGCGATGGCACGGGGCTTATCGCCGCCGCCACCGGGGTCGCACGCGGCGCCTGCTCGGTCGAGTTAATCGCAGGGGCTGCAACAGGCACAGGCACGGCCTCGACCATGACCGCGGGTAGCTGCACAGCCGCCGCCGTCACGGGTTTAGTCTCCCGCTCCCAACGCGCCTCTAGGGTATGCGGCACTGGCTTGCGGCGTTTCTCGGCCGTGCGTTTTTTATCCTTTTGACGCTGCTTATCGGTCTTGGCCTGCTTGACGCGCGGCTTAGGCGGCGGCAGTTCTAGCATCACCTCGATCTCTGGCGGCGGTGTAGGGATCGGTTCAGGCGCGTGCAACAACACGGCGATAACGAGACCGTGCAAGGCGACGCTGGAGAGCGCCGACCAACGCTGACGGGGCGGGAAAGACATGCGGATCACTTCGCGGCGGGGGTCTTGGGGGCTACGCCCGTGCCAGCCGCCGTGACTAGGGCGACCTTTTGAAATCCGGAACGGCTCACCGCCGCCATCACCTGAGCGATCTGACCATACGGCACCCGTTCATCGGCACGCAAACGCACCGCCGCGTTCGGTGTCTTGGCATAACGCGCCTTGAGTTCGGCCTCCAAGGCCGTGCTGCTTACCTTGGTACGGCCGAGCAGGATGTCGCCCTGATTGGTCAGGTTCAGCTCCAAGGCCGGTGTAGGTTTCAGCGGCGCAACCGCCGCCGTCTTAGGCAATTTGACCGAGACGGCCTGCATCAACAGCGGGGCCGTCACCATAAACACCACCAACAACACCAACATCACATCCACCAGCGGCGTGACATTGATCTCGCTCATCGCGGTGAATTCAGAGTCGGTACGAAAGGCCATCTTAGGCCCCCAAACGGAAATCGGTACGCATCGCGAGGTGCAAAAAATCGTTCGCGAAGCGTTCGTGATCCGCCACCAAGAGGCGCACCTTACGCACGCCATAGTTGTACGCCAACACGGCCGGCAACGCGACCGCAATACCGATCGCCGTCGCAACCAAGGCCTCGCCAACCGGGCCGGCCACGACATCCAGACCGGCCGTACCCGCCTTAGCGATATCTTGGAGCGCGGTCATGATCCCCCATACCGTACCGAACAGACCGACAAACGGTGCCGTGCTGCCGACGCTGGCCAAGGCCATGAGACCCGATTCCAGCCGATGTTGCTCGATCTGCACCTGCTGGCGCAGGCCGCGCTCTAGGATGTCTTGACGGTCGCCCGACATCTGCAGGCTCTGTCCGGCTTGTTCGGCCTTCTCAATCTCGCGCAGGCTCTGGATGCCGGCGCGAAACAGGCGCGCCAAGCTGCCCTCATTGCCGTGCGTTGCCCGTTCGGCATCTTGTAGATTGGCCGCCGCCCAGAATTTTTTACGGAAATCGGTATCCAATGCGTTTAACTGCCACTGTAGCCAGCCCTTGGTAAAGATCAAAAACCAAGTCACCAGTGAAAAACCCAGCAATAGAAACAAGGCCGCATTCACAGCAAAAGAGGAAGACAAAGTAAGCATGATGTTTTTTATAGGGTTGGGACAAAACGCTACGGATTATACCTGTTAGTTACTATCAAGAAAGTAGCACGCTCCGCCCTGCGCCCTGATCGGCTATCATGGCGCGGTTTTCATGTTGACCTTCTTCCATGCACATCCACATCCTCGGCATCTGCGGCACCTTTATGGGCGGGATCGCCGTCATCGCCCGCCAAGCAGGGCATACCGTGACCGGCTGCGACGCGAATGTCTATCCGCCCATGAGCACGCAACTGGAGGCGCAAGGCATCACCTTGATCGAGGGCTTTGACGCGGCGCAGGTCGAGTGCGGCGCCGACTTGTTTGTGATTGGCAACATCGGCGCGCGCGGCAAACAGCCCTTGATCGAGGCGATCTTGAATCGCGGCAAGCCCTATACCTCCGGCCCGCAGTGGTTGTTTGAGCATGTCCTGAAAGATAAATGGGTGCTCGCCGTAGCGGGCACGCACGGCAAGACGACGACCTCCGCGATGCTGGCGTGGGTCTTGGCGGACGCCGGTCTCAACCCGGGCTTCTTGATCGGCGGCGTGCCGCAAAACTTTGGCATCTCGGCGCGGCTGACCGAGTCGCCCTTTTTCGTCATCGAGGCCGATGAATACGACACGGCGTTTTTCGATAAGCGCAGCAAGTTCGTCCACTACCGGCCGCGCACCGCCATCTTGAACAACCTCGAATACGACCACGCTGACATCTTTCCGGACTTGGCCGCGATCGAGACCCAGTTTCATCACCTCGTGCGCAGCGTCCCCGGCGAAGGCCTGGTGGTCTCCAACGGCGCGGCCGATGCCTTGGAACGCGTCTTGGCACGCGGCTGTTGGACACCGGTCGAACGCTTCTCCGGCACGACCGGATGGACGGCGCTCGAAGACGGCCCACACGCCTTTACGGTGCTGTTGGATGGCGTGCCGCAGGGCCGCGTCGCGTGGTCGCTATTGGGCGAACACAACCGGCAAAACGCCTTGGCGACGATCGCCGCCGCCCGTCATGTCGGCATCACCCCCGCCGTGGCCTGCGAGGGCCTGTCGCGCTTTGAAAATGTCAAACGGCGCATGGAGGTGCGCGGCGTGGTGCGCGGTGTGACGGTCTATGACGACTTTGCCCACCACCCGACCGCCATCGAGATGACCGTGGCCGGCCTGCGCGCCAAGGTCGGCGCGGCACGCATCCTCGCCGTGTTAGAACCGCGTTCGAACACCATGAAACTGGGCATCATGAAGGCGCAACTGCCCGCCAGTCTCGCCCTAGCTGACCGCGTCTATGCCTATGCGGGCGGTGTCGATTGGGATGTCGCCGCCGCGCTCTCGCCCTTGGGCGCAAAGCTTGCCGTGTTTAGTGACCTTGATGCGCTGGTCGCCAACATCAAGGCCGAGGCGCAACCCGGCGACCACTGCCTCGTCATGAGCAACGGCAGCTTTGGCGGCATCCACGAGAAACTCCTCAAGGCCTTGGCCTAAGATGCTGCTTTATCTGCACGGCTTTAATTCCTCGGCACAGTCCGGCAAGGCGCAAACGCTCTTGGCCTGGGCGGCGGAGCGCGGTCTCCCTGCCACCTGCCCCGACCTGCCCGATCGCGCCTCCGCCGCCATGGCGCTGTGTGAACAGATCATCGCCGCCAGCCCCACGCCCGTTACCCTCATCGGCAGTTCGCTGGGCGGTTTCTACGCCGTCTGGCTGGCCGAGAAACACGGCGTGAAAGCGGTGCTGGTCAATCCCTGCATGACCTGCGATGAGAAGATCGCCAAAGAGATCGGCCTGTGGCAGAAAAACTGGAACGGCGGCGCCGATTACCTGTTCACCGCCGCGCATCTGGCCGACTTGCAGGCCTTGCGCATCGCCGCCATGACACGCCCGGAGCGCTATCTCTTGCTGGTTGAAAAGGGCGATACAGTACTCGATTACCGCGAAGCGACCGCTTACTTTATGGGCGCGGAACAAGTCGTCCTCGACGGCGGCGACCACGGCTTTACCCGATTCACCGATTATCTTTCCCAGATTGCAGCGTTTTAGTATGAAACACACACCCATCCCCCTCCTAACCTCCCCCTTGAAGGGGGAGGAACGGGGCGTGCACGGTCTCCCTCCCCTTCAAGGGGATGGCTGGGGTGGGGATGGGGTTAATGGCAAGTTCCATGTTCTGAGGTGGCGATAGCCATGAAAGTTAGATGAATATATTCTACGAAGAAGACGGCGACATCAAGGTCGGCCACATCCTGTCCGAGACCCCCGCCGCGTTACAGATCGAGTCGCAATTTGGCAAACGCGGCAAGTTGAAGGCCGCGAATGTCCTGTTGCGTTTTGCCGCACCCGCGCCGGCCGAGGCCATCGACGCGGCGCGCGCCCTGATGACCGAACTCGACCCCGACTTTTTGTGGGAGGTCGCCGGCACGGACGAGTTTGGCTTTGACACCCTTGCGGCCGACTATTGGGGACACGCGCCCACCCCCGCCGAGGCCGGCGCGATCGCGTTAAAATTGCACGAATCACCAATCTTTTTCCACAAAAAAGGCAAGGGCCGTTATCGCGCCGCGCCCGCCGAGATCTTGGCGGCGGCTAAAGCAGGGCTGGAACGCCGCGCCAAAGAGGCCGAACAACGCGCCGCGTGGGTCGCTGACCTGATCGCCGGACAACTGCCTGAGGCCTTTGCCGAACAGGTCTTTGTCCTCTTACATAAACCGGATAAAAACACCCTGCTCTACAAGGCTTTAGACGAGGCCTGCAGCAAGAGCGGCCATTCGGCCTTGCACCTCTTTCAAGGTTGCGGCGCGATTCGCAAGCCACACGAATTCCACCTGCAAGGTTTTCTGCTCGAGCACTTTCCTAAAGGCGTGGGCTTTCCTGCCGCCGCCGCGCCGCTCGCGCCGCCGACCGATCTGCCACCGGCCGATGCGCCCGCGTTCTCCATCGATGACGCCGAGACGACCGAGATCGACGATGCCTTTTCGGTCATCTTCCGCCCCGATGGTGGGGTGCGCGTCGGTGTCCACATCGCCTGTCCCGCGCTCGGCATCACGATCGATTCCGACCTCGACCGTATCGCCGGCAATCGCCTCTCCACGGTCTATATGCCGGGGCAAAAGATCACCATGTTGCCCGATGCCTTGGTCGGCGCGTACACCCTGGCTGAGGGGCGCACCTGCCCGGCCTTGTCGCTCTATGTCGAGGTAGCGAGCGACTACCGCATCACCGCCATCGAGACCCGCGTCGATGCGGTCAACATCAAGGCCAACCTGCGTCACGAGACCTTAGAACCCCTCTTCAACGACGACACGATAGGCAACCCAGCCGCGCCCAATTACACCTTCCGCCGCGAACTCGAATGGCTGTGGAACTTTGCCACCCAGCTGGAAGCGGCACGCGGCAAGGCCGATCAGGTGCAACGCCACGACTATATTTTCAAGATCGACAACGACCGCGTCGAGATCAAACCGCGGCTGCGCGGCAACCCCATCGACAAACTGGTGTCCGAGTTGATGATCCTCGCCAACAGCCGCTGGGGCGCGTTACTCGACGAACAGGGCGTCGCCGGCATCTATCGCGTGCAAGGCGGCGGCAAGGTGCGTATGCAGCTCACCGCCGCACCGCACGAGGGCTTGGGCTTGGATCACTACGCGTGGTCTAGTTCACCCCTGCGCCGTTTTGTAGACTTGCTCAATCAACGCCAGATCATCGCCGTCGCGCAGGGGCAGAGCCCGCCCTACGCAAAAAATGATACGCGGCTATTCGCCGCCTTGCGCGCCTTTGAACTCGCCTATGATGCCTATAATGAGCATCAGCGGCGCATGGAACGCTATTGGTGTCTGCGCTGGTTGACGCAAGAAGGCATCGAAACGCGCGATGCCAGCGTCATCCGCGAGAACCTGATCCGCATCGATGGCCTGCCGCTAGTGGTGCGGATGACCGGCGCACCAACCCTAAACCCGAACGATCGCGTGCGTGTTACCTTTGGCGTACCCGACCTACTCGATATTGAGGTTTCATGTCAGTACGAAGCCACGCTCACGACGACCCTCGTCGCGGCCACCGAGGCCTGAGTACCCGCGCCCGTCTCGATGCGTGGCTCGCACGCGCCCCCGTGCGAGAACGCTTGGCCGTCGCCGGCGTGGCCTCGACCCTGACGCACTACGCCTTATTCATGCTCATCGCGGTCGGATTCGACCCCGTCAACCCGGCCCTGTTTGAGACCGCGCGGCCCAGCCTAGAGGTCGTCTTGTTGCATCAAACTAGCCGCACCAAACCCCAGAAGGCCGAGGTCTTGGCGCAGGCAGCCCATGATGGCGGCGGCCAAACCACGACCGCACACCACGCCAGCAGTCCTCGCGCTACCGCGCCACCCCCCGCCCCAACGATCACCGCCGCGCCCCCTGCAGCACAACGGGTACAGGCCTTAGAGGCTAGGGTCGAGCGGCTCATGGAACAGGCCCGCGCCGAATACGCCGTCCCCGCTCCCGCAAGCCCGATTGCCGCCGCGCCCCCCGCGCCCGGCTTGGCCGCCCGCAGCCTCAAGGCCGTGCGTGAACTCGGTCGCATCGAGGCCGAGGTGTCTGAATATCAACAGCGACCCCGCCGCATGTTCGTCGGTGCGCGCGCGGAAGAATATGCCTTCGCCCGCTACATCGAAGACTGGCGCGCGAAGGTCGAACGGGTCGGCAACCTCAACTACCCCGAGGCGGCGAGGCGGCAAAAGGTCTACGGTAGCTTGATGCTCAGTGTAGAGATCGCCGCCGACGGGCGTTTGCTCAAGGTCGAGGTCGAACGCAGTTCCGGTTCACGCATCCTCGATGCGGCAGCGATCCACATCGTCGAGATCAGCGCGCCCTATCCGGCCTTCAACGACGCGATGCGCGCCAAGGCCGACATCCTGGTCATCAACCGCGTCTGGTCCTTCACCCGCGAAGAGCGCCTACAGGCGCAGTAAAGCCCCACGCATCGATGCAATCGGCGTAGAATTGGCGGCAGTTTATAGGCTCATCAAAAGGAATGATCATGCATATCGGCACCACACTGACCCAGTTTATTATCGAAGAACAACGCCATACCACCGGCGCGACGGGCGACTTCACCTCCTTGCTCAACGACCTTGTCACCTCGATCAAGGTCATCTCCAACGCCGTCAACAAGGGCGCATTGGTCGGCACGATGGGCGCGTTAGAGTCCGAAAATATCCAAGGCGAGACGCAGAAAAAGCTCGATGTCATCACCAATGATATTGTCATGCGTCACAACGAATGGGCCGGACACCTCGCCGGCATGGCCTCCGAAGAGATGGACGATGTCTATTCCATCCCCGCCAAATATCCGCTCGGAAAATACCTGCTGGTCTTTGACCCGCTCGATGGCTCCTCCAATGTCGACATCAACATCTCCGTCGGCACCATCTTCTCCATCCTGCACGCCCCCGTTTCTGGTCGCGCCGCCACCGCCGAAGACTTCCTGCAACCGGGCACCAAACAAGTCTGTGCCGGTTACGCCCTCTACGGCTCGTCCACCATGCTCGTTCTCACCACCGGCCACGGCGTCAACGGTTTCACCCTAGACCGCGATGTCGGCGAGTTTTTGTTGACCCACCCGGGCATGAAGATCCCAGAAAACACCGGCGAGTTTGCCATCAACGCCTCTAACCGCCGCTTCTGGGAACCGCCGGTGCAACGCTATGTCGAAGAATGTCTGGCCGGCACAGAAGGCCCACGCGGCCGCGACTTCAACATGCGCTGGGTCGCTTCCATGGTCGCCGAGGTGCATCGCATCCTCAATCGCGGCGGCATCTTTATGTACCCGCGCGACACCAAAGACCCTGCCAAACCCGGCAAGTTGCGCCTGATGTACGAGGCCAACCCGATGTCGATGATCGTTGAACAGGCCGGCGGCGTATCGTCCACCGGCTACGAGCGCATCCTCGACATCCAGCCCAGCGGCCTGCACCAGCGCGTGCCCGTCATCTTGGGCTCGAAGAACGAGGTCGAGAGGGTGCTCGGCTACCATAATGGGTAAACGATAAGGCCTAAACATACGGCCTAAACACGAACGCCCTGACATCAGAACGGTGTCAGGGCGTTCGTTCGTGTGGCAAGCCCCTTGAAATCCCCCTTGCCCACCTACACTTACGCGGTCATTACTCTTGGAGCTTGCTATGGAACTTGTCTGCCCACAGTGCGGCGCGTTAAACCGCGTCCCCGAAAACCGTCTCGGCGACCAACCTAAATGCGGCAAATGCCGTGCCGCCGTCGTCCCCGCCGCACCGATCGAACTGACCAACCGCAACTTCGACGCCTTTGTCGCCCGCGACAGCCTGCCGGTATTGGTGGATTTTTGGGCGCCGTGGTGCGGGCCGTGTCGCAGTTTCGCGCCGACCTTTGCCCAGATGGCCACGCAATATGCCGGCCGGGTGCGCTTTGTGAAGATAAATACCGAGGCCGAACACACGCTCGCGGCCTATCACGCCATCCGCAGCATCCCCACCTTGGCCTTGTTTCGCAACGGCCACGAGGTCGATCGCCTCGCGGGCGCGTTGCCCGCACCACAACTCGACGCGTGGTTACGCCAAAAACTCACGGCATAGACCTTACTCGGCGGCTATAATCGCCGCCATCTCTTTAACCTTTACAAAGTCCAGACCATGACCGAGCAAGCCCAACCGATCTTCAATATCGAGAAGATCTATGTCAAAGACCTATCGATTGAGGTGCCAGGCGCACCGAAGATATTTTTAGAGCCCGACGCACCGCAACTGGATGTACAGGTAGGCTCACAAGGCGAACAGATCGGCGAGGACGCCTATCAGTGCGTGCTAACCCTCACCGTGACCGCCAAGATCAAAGACAAGATCGCCTTCTTGGTCGAGGTACAGCAAGCCGGCGTCTTCCGCATCCAGAATCTGCCAGCCGAGGCGATGGAACCCACCTTGATGGTTGCCTGCCCCAATATCCTCTTCCCCTATGGCCGCGAGGCCGTGTCCGATGCGGTGATCCGCGCTGGCTTCCCGCCTTTACTGTTGCAGCCGGTCAACTTTGAGGCCACGTATCTGCAACAGAAACAGCAGGCAAGCAGCTAAACACGATGCCCACGATCGCCGTCCTCGGTGCAGGTGCGTGGGGAACCGCCCTCGCGGCGGCCTTGGTTCAGGGCGGCGATACGGACACCTCCACCCACCTCCGCCTGTGGACGCGCAACCCCGAACACGCGGCGCGGATGCGCGCCACGCGCAGCAATGACCGTTACCTGCCGGGCGCGACGCTACCTGCGGGATTGGCCCTGACGGCCGACCTTGCCGAGGCGACACGCGGCGCGGATGTGCTGATCGCGGCGGTTCCAACCAGCGGTTTTCGTACCTTGTTACGACAACTCAACGCCATCAACACCCGTACCGCCTTGGTCTGGCTATGCAAAGGCTTTGAAGCGGGTAGCCAAAAACTGCCGCATCAAGTCGTCGCCGAGGAATGGGAGCAGCCCGACAACACAGCCGTCCTCTCCGGCCCGAGTTTCGCCGCCGAGATCGCCCGTGGCCTGCCGGCCGCGCTAACCCTCGCCGCACCGGACACCGACTTTGCGCGGCAGATCGCCCACACCCTGCATCGCCCGCGTCTACGGCTCTACGCCAGCGACGATGTGATCGGCGTCGAGGTCGGTGGCGCAATCAAAAATGTCATCGCCATCGCCGCTGGCATCAGCGACGGCCTCGGTTTTGGCTACAACGCCCGCGCCGCCCTCGTCACCCGTGGCCTCGCCGAGATGAGTCGCCTAGGCCGTGCCATGGGCGGCCGCCAAGAGACCTTCATGGGCCTGTCCGGCATGGGCGACCTCATCCTCACCTGCACCGGCGACCTGTCACGCAACCGTCAGGTCGGCCTGCGCCTCGCCGCCGGCGACGGCCTCGAACATATCTTGCGCAGTTTGGAGCATGTCGCTGAAGGCGTCACCACCACGCACGAGGTCTGCGCCTTGGCCCAACGCCTGGGTGTAGACATGCCGATTGCCAGCGCGGTGCGGCGTATCCTGGCGCAGGAACTTCCCGCGCGCGAAGCGGTCAGCGAACTCTTAAGCCGCGAGCTGCGCGACGAAGGCGTCTGAGACCGACACGCCCGGCGCCCTCTTCTCGTCAAGGCCGCCTTTTGTGGCCTTGGGTTTATGGTCGTTGACGCCCACACCGAGCCCTAGAAGACAAATCATCCACGCAGGACAGTGATAGGATAGCACCACCTCATCCTAGGTCTGACCATGTCGACACGACTTGATGCCCTCGCTACGGAGATCCGCCCCGGTACGGCACCGGGCGATCTCTATTGTGCGGGCATATGGCGGCTACACGCGGCGACGCAGATCGAGGCGCAGATCAACGCCCACCTAAAGAACCTCGTCGCACCGACGGGCGCGTGGCAAATAGACGCGAGCGCAATCAGCGCGCTGGACACTACAGGCGCCTGTCTGTTGCAAGGCCTGCGCCGCGCCCTGTCACGCAAGGGCCATGAGGCGCGCATCATCGGCCTACAAGCCCCTTTTGCGATACTGCTAGATCAAGTCGCAGCCCACCTAGCCCACCCCATCCCTAGCCTCAGGGCCCCGGGGCTACTGGCCCGCTTAGGACAGCGCACATGGACGAGCGGGCAGGGCGTACTCGGTCTGCTGGCCTTTGTCGGCGAGAGCGCGGCGGCCTTACTCCGCACCCTGCGCCAGCCGCATCGTCTACGCTGGCGGCCCATCCTCTACAACCTACAAACGGCGGGGGTAGCGGCCCTGCCTATCACCGGCCTGCTCGCCTTCCTGCTCGGCATCGTCATCGCCTATCAAGGCGCAGAGCAATTGAGTCGCGTCGGTGCCAATATCTACATTGCCGATCTGATCGGCCTGTCCATGGTGCGTGAACTGGCGCCGATGATCACCGCCATCATCATCGCCGGGCGCTCGGGTTCGGCCTATGCCGCGCAGATCGGCACCATGAAGGTCACGGAGGAGATCGACGCGCTGCGCACCATCGGTATAGACCCGTTCGAGCTGTTGGTGTTACCCAAGCTGATCGCCTTGATGATCGCGCTCCCCTTGTTGACCGTGTACACCGATATCATGGGCATCTTCGGCGGCATGGTCATGGCCAGTAGCCAGCTCGATGTCAGCTTTTCCACCTTCATCGAACGACTTGATCACGCGGTCAGCCTGACCTCGTTCCTGATCGGGATCGGTAAGGCGCCCGTCTTTGCCGCCATCATCGCGCTGGTGGGCTGTTACCAAGGGTTTCAAGTCAACGGCAGCGCCGAGAGCGTGGGGCGTCAGACTACCGCCAGCGTCGTGCAGGCCATCTTCCTCGTCATCGTGACGGATGCCATGTTTTCGGTCGCCTTTAGTTGGCTGAAGCTATGAACCCCACCCATACGATCGAGGTCCGTGCCTTAAACACCTGCTTTGGGACGACGGTCGTGCATCGTGATGTCAACCTGAGCGTGCGTCAGGGGGAGATCTTCGCCCTCGTCGGTGGCAGTGGCTGCGGAAAATCGACCTTGTTGCGCGAGATCTTGATGCTGGAGCGGCCGCTGTCTGGCTCGATCAAGGTCTTTGGCCACGAGGTAATCGGCCTCTCGGATGCCGCCGCCTTGCCCTTGCGGCGGCGTTGGGGCATGGCCTTTGAACGCGGTGCCCTGTTCAGCGCCCTAACCGTGGCCGAGAATGTGGCCATGGTCCTCAAAGAACACACCCACCTCAGACCGCGCCTGATCGCAGAGGTCGTCGCGCTCAAGATCGCCCTTGTGGGTCTGCCGGCCGATGCGGGGGCGAAGTATCCCAATGCGCTCTCGGGCGGGATGCGTAAACGGGCGGCGCTGGCACGGGCCTTGGCGTTGGACCCCGAACTCGTGTTGCTCGACGAGCCCACGGCGGGCCTAGACCCCTTGAGCGCGACCGGCATCGACGCCCTGATCCGCCAATTGAGCGATACCCTCGGGATTACCATTATGATGGTCACCCATGACCTTGACCTCTTATGGCATAGCGCCGATCGCGTCGCGGTCTTGGGCGATGCGCACATCCTCGGGATCGGGACGATGACCGAACTCGCTGACTTGACGCACCCCATCATCCGCGACTACTTTTATGGGCCGCGTGGCCGTGGGGCCATGGCGCAGGGAACACAGGAGGGCACATGGAATCCCGGGTGAATTTTGCAATAGTGGGCGCGTTTGTGTTGGTGCTGGGCGCCTTGCTGATTGGTGGGGTCCTGTGGCTGGCCAGCGATAAGGCCTATCGTCAGGCCTCCACAACCTATCAGGTCTATATGAACGAATCCGTGTCCGGCCTCAGCCTCGATGCCCCGGTGCGCTATCGCGGTGTACAGGTAGGCGGCGTGCGCCGCATCGCCCTCGCCCCCAACCAAGCCGAACAGGTCCTGCTGACGCTAGAGATCGCGCGCGACACGCCGGTGAAAGAGGACACCCTCGCGGTGCTACGCGTACAAGGACTGACCGGGATCGCGCATATCGAGCTATCGGGCGGCAGCCATGGCTCGCCTTGGCTCACGCCCGTGGCAGGCGCGCGTTACCCCGTCATCCGTAGCGGTACATCGCTGATGACCCGTCTCGATACCGCCGTCACCACCTTGCTGGCCAACCTTAACCGTAGCAGCGAGGGGATCAACGCCCTGCTGGATGCTGAAAACCGTAGCGCACTACGCCGCACCTTGGGCCATCTAGAGCAGTTCTCGGGGACCTTACACGGGCGTGGCGAGCACCTCGATGCGGGTCTAAAACAGGCCGCACGGACGATGGAGGGTGCGACCCAGTTGACCACGCTCGCCCACGCCGAACTACCCCCGCTATTGCAACGCCTGCAACGCAGCATCAATGCCTTTGAGCGGATGAGCGCGGAGGGCGCACGCGCCGGAAGCCGCACCGCGCAGGTGGCCGAAGGCATGCAGACCGAGGCCTTGCCCGAGGCGCGGCAGGCCGTCGCCGAACTGCGTGAGCTGACCGCCTCGCTACGCCGCTTCAGTGCCACCCTAGAACACAACCCGGCCGCGTTACTGTACGGCCGCCCCGCCGTGGCACCGGGGCCGGGCGAATAATCGCCCCTTGAAGGAGAGATGCATGTCCATTCGTACCATCATTGCCGTGTTGACCCTGTCCGCGCTAGGGGGCTGCGCCTCGCTCTTGCCACCGCCACCGAAGCCGGACCAGGTCTTCGTGCTGGAGGTCGCGCCCCCAGCCAAGATCACCCCGCCCACGGCGCCGCCACACGCGGTGCTCGCGGTCAGCGTGCCGCGCGCCCGAGCCGGTTATGACAGCGCACAGATGGTCTGGGTGCGACAGACGCATGGCCTAGAAACCTATGCGCGCCACCGCTGGGCCAATACGCCCGCGCATATGCTCACACCCATCCTCGTTCAAACGCTAGACCATAGTGGTGCATTTCATGCCGTCGTACAGGCACCCTCGAGTGTTGCCGCCAACCTGCGTCTGGACACGGAGATCGTGCGTCTGCATCAAGATTTCAGCGTACAACCTAGTCGAGTGCACTTTACGCTCGCGATGCAACTCGTGGACATCCCCTCGCGGCGCATCATCGCCAGCACCCACCTTGAAGAGAGCGAGGCCTCCGCAACAGAAGACGCCTATGGCGGGGTACGCGCCGCCAACCGTGCCTTAGAACGCCTGCTCCCCAAGATAACCGCGTTCTGTAACCAACGCGCCTTATCCACCTTAGCCCCGTGACGGTAACGGCGTCACTAGCGCGCCCGCAAACGCGTTCTGCCGCCATGCCTCGAACACCATGATCGCGGCCGCATTCGACAGATTAAGGCTGCGTTGACCGGCCAGCATGGGTAGGCGCAGGCGTTGTTCGGGCGCGAACTCCGCCAAGATCTCCGCCGGCAGGCCACGCGTCTCGGGGCCAAAGACAAGGACATCGCCGGGCTGAAAGGTCGCTGCAAACGCCGACTGCGAGCCGCGTGTGGTCAACGCAAACCACTGTCGCTGCCCCGTCAAGGAGGCCCGCAGCGCCGCCCAATCATCATGCACCTGCACCGCCGCGTATTCGTGATAATCCAGCCCGGCGCGGCGCAAGGTCTTATCCTCCAGCGCAAAGCCCAGAGGACGCACCAGATGCAAACGACAGCCCGTATTGGCAGCAAGGCGGATGATGTTACCCGTGTTCGGCGGGATCTCAGGTTGATAGAGGACAATTTCAAGCATGGCTTGATGATAACCTGCGCTACACTCCCCGCCTATGATTCCTCATCTCACCACCGCCCTGACCGGCCCCCTTTTAGACCTTGAACGGCATGTGCTCGATGCCCAGATGGAGATCGAACATTGGTTCCGTCGCCAGTGGCCTCTGCACGGTGCGCCGTTTTATTCGTCGGTGGATCTACGCAACGGCGGCTTCAAGGTTGCACCGGTCGATACCAATCTCTTCCCTGGTGGCTTTAACAACCTCAATCCCATCTTCCTGCCCTTGGCGGTGCAAGCGGCGCAAGTCGCAGTCGAAAAACTGTGCCCCTCCGCGCAACGACTGCTGCTGATCCCCGAGAACCATACCCGCAATCAATATTACCTACAGAATGTCGCCGCGCTGGCCGATATCCTGC
>QYQG01000099.1 GCA_007280375.1 Betaproteobacteria bacterium | reverse complement strand
AGATGGGTCGGGCAATAGGAGGGTAGGTAACCTTACACAAGCCGGCCGCGTGCGACAAGTGATTTAGCGCATTTTTAATACTATTGCGTGAGTAAATCGTAGGGTTTTTCTACGGCGGTATTGGATTTTTTGGTGTTCTTCGGTGTGACGATGGGTTTGTCCCATGTGCCGCTGACATCGTACTCAACGCGCGGGGTGGCGGCGCTGATTTGTCTTTCGAAGGCCTTGCTGGCGAGCCACGCACCCACAAAACCGACGGGCCCACCGGCTAAGCCGCTCGCGGCGACCAGGGTGTCCGTGACATGCGGCTCGATCTCGAGCGCTAAGGTTTGCGTCTCCGCCTTGAGGTCTATCGTCCCTCGCATCTCGACCTTGGCGGAGGGGCCGTCTATGACGAGGGGGTTGAGTGTGACATGGCCCGAGCTGAGTTGGGCATCGGCCTTGACCGTGTCAAAGGCAAACCCCTTGGCGAACATCTCCCCTTTGTCAAGGAGAGATAGGCGTGAGATCGATTGTAGGTTGATGAGACCAAATAGACGGGCGATGCCGGGGTCCATCTCTAGGAAGCGCCCTTTTTCGAGGTTGAGGGAGAGGCTGCCGGAGACGGCGTTGGGACTGAGTTTATCTAGACCGCCCGTCCAGATGATGCGGCGACTGCTGAGGGTGCCGGCACCGCCTTTGATGCGACCAGGATAGCCCAGTTGATGCATGAGCTTGTCTAGGTGTTTGATCTCTATCGTGGCGTCTTCAAGGATGGAGGGGTGCGATGGATGATTGGAGAGGTTGATGCGTCCAAGGAGCGTGGCGTGGGGCTGCTCTAGCTTAAGTTCGCCGATCGCGTAGCCGTGTGCGGTCGGTTTGAAGTTGAAGTCTATCTTGCCGAGTTTGGCATCGCCGATGACGAGGTCTTTGATGTGGACGCTGCCGGAATAGCGGTTGATCTCGTTATTTGTCGGGGGCGATGGCGCGCGGGCAGTCTCGCCCTTGGTGAGGTGTAGCTTATCAAGGGTGACCAAGATGTACGGCTTGGGGCGTTCCTTTAAGGTGATGCCCCCGTCGATCTCGGTACTTTTTAGGGTGATAGTCCACCCTTCTGCATTAGGTGATAGGGTAATGCGCCCGGCAGCGATGGCGCGATCTAGGACGAGGAGTTTGGTATAGGCAAGGTCTATTTCGTGAATAGTGAGGCGCGGCGAGGTGGAGGGTGTGGATGCGCTAGCCAAGGTGCGCCATTGGTCGAGATCGATGCGTGGTATCGCGCCGGTGATGTGGATCCCGGGTTTTTCGGGCGTTTTTATCTCGCCGCTGCCGATGCGCACCCCGATACGGGCAGAGGCGAGGTTGTCCTTATAGAGGGCGCGCAGGCTGGCAATCTGGCCGTATTTGACCTTTAGGGTGTGATACCCAGCTTCTTCAGGCGCGGATTCGAGGTGGGTCTGAATCCGGGTGTGCGCCGGCTTGCCGAAGGGCTCGGGGAGGTCGATGGCGATGCCTTCTAGATTGCTGGAGACTTCAAGCTTCTGGCGGTTAGCGTCAATGACGAGATCGAGTTGATAGGCGGTCTGACCTTTGATGTAGGGGGCCAATTCCGGTGGCATCCATGCAGAGAGCAGGTTTTTGTTGAGCCGGCTGTTGACGCGGACGAGCATGGCCCCCGCCTCGCGCGGGGTGATGGTGAGGGCCGCGGCCTCTCCATAGAGGCGTGCGTTGAGGTTGTGTCCGTGGAAGGTATCTTGGGTGAAGCGTAGCGTTCCGTTGAGGTGTTCGACGGTGGGTAGGCCACGCCCCGGGGTGATCAGGTTGTCTTTCAGGGTTAGGTCGCCATTGACTAGGCTTTCTTCCATGCGTTCGAGGGGTAGACGCAGTTTGAGCTGGAGGAGGGCGTTGCCTTTGGCGATGAGGTCGTTGGTAAAACCGCCGCTACTGGCCTTGACGGGGCTGTGGTTGACGAAGTGGATAAAGGCCGCGGTCTCGCCGCTGGCCTTGCCGTCGATCTCTAGCAGGGTGGTGGGGTTAAAGAGGTCGTTGATGCGCACGCTGACCTCGGTGAGTTGCGTCCCGGCCGTGCGGCCCGTGGCCTTGACGCTCATACGGGCCCGATCAAAGAGGATCTCGCCTTGGATGGCCTCGATGTGGGGCCAGTCGGCCGCATAGTGGAGGATGCCGTCTTTGAGGGGGACGGTGACGCGGAACTCGCCGCCCCCTTTGCTAAAGGGGAACCGATCGAGTGGGCCTTTGAGCACCATGCGGGCGTTGTGCGAGTCCCCGGCCTTTAGGCTGTCTTTGAGCCATAGGCGGGTGTCGTCGCCCACGGTCTTAGGCAGATAACGCCACACCGCTGGGCCATGCCCGTGCTTGAGCTGGGCCTTGAGGTCGGCGACAGGGGCGCGTCCCGGTGCGAAGGTTATCTGGCCCTCTAGCTGGCCGTCTAGGTCTGCGTTGGCGAGGTGTAGTCGTTCAATGCGCACGGCATAACCGTCCTGGTGTGGTTGCCAGCGTAGGCTGCCGTCGAGTGTGTGTAGGTCGATGCGCTCGTGAAAGACCGTGGGCATGTCCAACTTAAACCCTTCGGAGGTGATAGCGAGCCGCCCGCCCGCTTCGTTTCCTTCTAGGGTGCCGCTGGCGTTTTCAAATCCCGGTTGCGTCCGCGTGGCGTTGATGCCTAGACCGGTAAAGCGGACATTGAGACGGTGGGTATCTTTTCTTGGGCCGTTAGCGTGTGGGGCGTTCTCGTGCCAGCGGCCTGAGGCATAGGCGATCTGGCCGCGTGGGGCTAAGGCTTGGATCTGCTCGTGGATGGCGCGCGGCATGGGAAGGTTGCCGGTGAGCGTGGTGAAGGTCTCGATGCGTAGATTGCGCGTTTCGATCTCACCGCCGTGGATGCGGTGCGTCTTCGGGTCGCGGCTAATCTTGAGGCGTAGATCGGCCGGTTCGCTTGCGCTTTGGTTGGGGGTGGCAAAGGTCAGGCCACGCGCGCTGAGTTCCTCATCGTCCCCCTCGCGTTGCCAGGCCACGCGGCCTTTGAGCGCGGTGAATAGAGTTTCTGGCAGGTCGTCCGCGAAACGCACATGGGTGTCGGAGAGATGGATATCGCCGGTGACGGCTTCGACCCCCCCTTTTTTGAGATCGATCCAGGCGCGGACTTGCCCGGTCCCGTTTTGGATGAATTTTTGCGACCACGGCGTATGCAGGGCGAGGCTGTCGAGGTGGGTGTTTTTGACGGCGGCGTAGATCTCGCCACGCCAGTGTTCGCGTTTGGCGAGGTCGCGGCCGTGGAGGTCGGCGCGGAGGTCGAGTCGTTCGCCTAATCCGGTGGGTAGGCGGGCCTTGAGACCAAAACGATGGCGGTTGAGTAGGGTGCTTTCGAGTTGCGCGTGGATGTCGCTGATGACGAGGGTCGGGGCCTTGATGAGGTCGTCCTGCCAGGTGAGGCGGCCGTTGCGAAGGGTGATGCGTGGCTGGTCTAGCACCCAGTCAGGAACCCCCGAAGAGGCCTCCGGGGTGTTGATAGGGATGCCGGCGACACGGATGAGCCCCGTGGCATCGCGCTGGGCGAGGAGGTCGAGGCCGTGGATCTCGAGTGTGGCGAGACGGAGGTTCGCGACCAGCAGGCTTTGCCAAGACACGCTGGCGCGGGCCTCGGGGAGTGTCAGCAGGAGGCGGCCATCGGCGGCGGTAATGCTGAGCTGAGTGAGGCTAAATTGCGGATGGATGCCTTGCCAGCGCCCCGATACGCTGGCGATCTTCACCGGCATCCCGAGGCTACGGCTAACCACGCGCTCAATGTCGGCGCGGTAACTGGCGATCTCGGGTATGACGACTGCGCGCAGAAACAAGGTAATGCCGGCCATGACGATGACGGTTATACCGATGAGGTAATAGAGGCCGTGCAGGAGGCGATGATGGAGGCGGCGCATAGGGTTGTTGATTCTCGTCAGGGGTGGACAATGCCACGCCGTTTGTGCTTAGGCAAGCGTGGGGGCGTAGCGCCAGGGAAAATTTGTTCTGGCGATGGCCTGTTGATTCATCCTATGAATCGCCGCGTGTGCCCTGTAGGAGCGGGGTTGCCTCATTGAGACGCGTCCCCGTTTGACCTCGCTTTGAAGGTGGAGAGCGAATTTGCCCTGAGCCGAGAGATGGACGGTTGCACGCTTAGTCGGGCGTATAGGCCAAGTTCGGGGCCAGCCAGCGTTCGGCGGTCGGCAGGTCCCAGCCCTTGCGCTGGGCGTAGTCGGCGACTTGGTCGCGGTCGATACGGCCGACGGTGAAGTAGCGGCTGTCGGGGTGGGCGAAGTAGAAGCCGGAGACCGAGGCTAGGGGCAACATGGCGTAGCTCTCGGTGATCGTGACGCCGATGGCGGCTTCCGCGCCGAGCAGGTCGAATAGCGTGCCTTTTTCGCTGTGTTCCGGGCAGGCGGGGTAGCCGGGTGCGGGGCGGATGCCACGATATTCTTCGTTGATGAGGGCGTCGTTCCCGAGGTCTTCATCGGCGGCGTAGCCCCAGAATTCGCGCCGCACGCGGCTGTGGAGGTGTTCGGCGAAGGCCTCGGCGAGACGGTCGCAGAGGGCTTTGAAGAGGATGGCGTTGTAGTCGTCGAGCCGGGCCTCGAAGTCCTTGACGCGCGCGGCCTCGCCGACCCCGGTGGTGACGACAAAGCCGCCCAGCCAGTCGTTGTGCGGGGCGATAAAGTCGGCTAGACAGCGGTTAAGGTGGCCTTCCGGCTGTTGTTTTTGTTCGCGCAGGAAATGGAAGGCGTGACTGTCATCGACGATCACGCTGTCACCCTCGCGGCGGGCGGGGAAGAGGCCAAAGACCGCGGGCGCCTCGATCCAGTGCTCGGTGATCATCCGCCCCAGCATGGCTTGGGCATCGACGAAGAGTTTGCGCGCCTCCTCGCCCACGACCTCATCGTCGAGGATCTTGGGGTAGCGGCCGTGCAACTCCCATGCTTGGAAGAACGGCGTCCAGTCGATGTTTTTGGCGGTCTCGGCCAAGTCGTAGGCGGTGAGGATATGGATGCCGGGTTGCCGGGGTGCGGGCGGTTGATAGCTCGCATCCCACGCTAGGCCGTTGGCGCGTGCGGCGGTGAGGCTGACGCGCTTTTGTTCACCGCGTTGGGCGGCGTGGCGTTCGCGCACCTGCGCGTATTCGTGGTGCAGCTTGGTGATGTAGTCGTCGCGCTGGCCGACGGAGAGCAGCGTGGAACACACGCCGACGGCACGCGAGGCATCTTTGACATAGACCACCGTGCCGCCGTATTGCGGGGCGATCTTGACCGCGGTGTGGGCGATCGAGGTGGTCGCGCCGCCGATGAGCAGGGGTTGCGTCATGCCGGTGCGTTGCATCTCGCGGGCGATGTGGACCATCTCTTCCAAGGACGGCGTAATCAGCCCGGACAGCCCGATGATGTCGGCGCCGACCTCGCGCGCGGTGGCGAGGATCTTTTCTGCGGGAACCATCACACCGAGGTCGATGATCTCGTAGCTGTTACAGCCCAAGACCACGCCGACGATGTTCTTGCCGATGTCGTGGACATCGCCCTTGACGGTGGCCATGACGATGCGCCCTTTGGCCTGCACCGCGCCGTTTTTGTCGGCCTCGATATAGGGCGTGAGGTAGGCGACGGCCTGTTTCATGACCCGCGCCGATTTGACCACTTGCGGCAGGAACATCTTGCCCGCGCCGAACAGGTCGCCGACGATGTTCATGCCGTCCATCAACGGGCCTTCGATGACCTTGACCGGCGAGGCCAGCGTGATGCGCGCCTCTTCGGTGTCCTCGGCGATGTATTGGGTGATGCCTTTGACCAGGGCGTGGGCGATGCGTGCCGCGACCGGTTCACTGCGCCACGCGAGGTCGGGCACGGCGTCTTTGGCTTGTCCTTTGACCGAGATGGCGGCGTTGACGAGACGGTCGCCTGCGTCGGGGTGACGGTTGAGCACGACATCTTCAACCAAGACCCGCAGGTCGGCGGGGAGGTCGTCAAACAGGCCGAGTTGCCCGGCGTTGACGATGCCCATGTCCATGCCGGCTTGGATGGCGTGATAGAGGAATACGGTGTGGATGGCCTCCCGTACCGGATCATTGCCGCGGAAGGAGAAGCTGACATTGGAGACGCCGCCGGAGATGTGGGTGTACGGCAGGTTTTTGCGGATCCAGCGCGTGCCTTCGATGAAATCGACCGCGTAGTTGGCGTGTTCCTCGATGCCGGTGGCGATGGCGAAGATGTTGGGGTCGAAGATGATGTCCTGCGGCGGGAAGCCGACTTTATCGACCAAGAGGCGATAGGCCCGTTCGCAGATCTCGATCTTGCGGGCGTAGGTGTCGGCTTGGCCTTTTTCGTCGAAGGCCATGACGATGACCGCCGCGCCATACCGGCGTGCCAGACGCGCCTTGGCGAGGAACTCGGCCTCGCCCTCTTTCATCGAGATGGAGTTGATGATGGGCTTGCCCTGCACGCATTTGAGACCGGCCTCGATAATCGACCACTTGGACGAGTCGATCATGATGGGCACGCGCGAGATGTCCGGTTCGCTGGCGATGAGGTTGAGGAAACGCACCATGGCGGCCTCGCCGTCGAGCATGGCCTCGTCCATATTGATGTCGATGACTTGCGCCCCGGCCTCGACTTGCTGGCGGGCGATGGCCAAGGCCTCATCGTAGTTGCCGTCTAGCACGAGGCGTTTGAACCGGGCCGAGCCGGTGACATTGGTGCGCTCGCCGACATTGCAGAACAGGGCGGCCGCGCCGCTGTCTCCTATCCACCTCTGACGCTGCCGCCGAATAGAAGGGGTTTGTGCGTGTTT
>QYQG01000030.1 GCA_007280375.1 Betaproteobacteria bacterium | reverse complement strand
GCGGTGGGTGCCTCGGGGGTGCCGAGGTTAACGAGCAAGACCCCGTTTTTATGCGCGGGGAGTGTCGCGTGCGGGGTCGGTTCGGGGAGGAAGGTAGACATAGATTTAGGGGTGGCTGAGGGCGCTCGATAAGAGCCGTGAAGTGATGTCGACGATGGGGATGATGCGTTCGTACGCCATGCGGGTGGGGCCGATGACGCCGAGCGTGCCGACGACCTCGCCGTTGACGGCGTAGGGCGCGGCGATGACGCTGCATTCGTCTAGGGGGGCGACGCCCGCCTCTGCGCCGATGAACATCTGGATGCCGTTGGCGCGCTGGCCCAGATTTAAGAGTTGCATCAACTCGGTGCGGTGTTCAAAGAGGTGAAAAAGTTCGCGCATCCGCGTCATGTTGTGCGATAGGTCGGGTGTGTGCAGCAGGTTGGCCTCGCCGCTGACGACATAGTGGTGACGGGTGTCGCCCAGTGCCTCGCTGCCGAGTTCGACCGCCATCGCCATGAGGGCGCTGATGTCGCTGCGTAGGGTGGTGAGTTCGTGTTGCAGACGCGGCCGGACGGCATCGAAGGTGAGGCCGACATAGTGCTCGTTGAAATGCGCGGCGGCGCGGCTAAGTTGATCTTGGGTGTAGGGTTTGTCGGTGAAGAGGATGCGGTTTTGCACCTCGCTGTCTTCGGTGATGATGATGAGTAAGACGCGGCTGTCCGAGAGGCGTAAGAATTCGATCTGCCGGAAACACGGCTCGCGTTTGCGTGAGACGGCGATGACGCTGGCAAACTGGCTTAATTCCGAGAGTAGGTTGGCGGCGGTGCTGATGAGGCGTTGTGGATCGTGGTGAGACCCTAAGGCGGCCTCGATGTGGTGACGGTCGAGCGTGCTCAAGGGTTTGACGGTGAGCAGGCTGTCGACGAAGAGACGATAGCCGCGCGGCGTAGGGATGCGGCCGGCCGAGGCGTGTGGGCTGGTGATGAAGCCGCCGTCTTCAAGGTCGGACATGATGTTGCGGATCGAGGCGGGCGAGAGGTCGAGGCCGGCGTGGTGCGCGAGGGTGCGCGAACCGACCGGCTGGCCGCCTTCGATATAGCGCTCGACCAGCGTCTTTAAGAGGACGCGGGCGCGGGGGTTTAGGTCGGTGGTGGGGTCTGTCACAGCAGGTCTGTCGGGATCATTTTGTAGGTTTTGCGTGGTTTCAGTCGTTCACCCCTATAATCTTACGCTATGGATACCCTTTTTAAGACAATTGCGTTAGTGGGCAAGTACGAAAGTGCGGTGGCCTGTGGTTCGTTGTCCCGTTTGAATGCGTGGTTGACGCGTGCGGGCTATCGGGTTTTGGTCACGCCAGAGACGGTTGGCCTGTGCGGTGCAGGCGAGGCGCAGTTGGCGACCATCGCCGAGATGGGCGAGCAGGCCGATCTGGTGATTGTCTTGGGCGGCGATGGCACGATGCTTCATGTGGCGCGGCATCTGGCCGGGTTTGAGGTGCCGATGATCGGTGTCAACCAAGGCCGTTTGGGGTTTTTGGCCGATGTTCCCATCGATACGATGTTGCCAACCTTAGCGAAGATGTTGGCCGGTGAGGCGCAGATCGAGGAGCGTATCTTGCTCGATTGTCGGGTGGAGGATCATGACGCGGTGGTGTTACAGACGCATGCCTTCAACGATGTGGTGGTCAGCAAGGGGGCGCAGGGGCGGTTGATCGAGTTTGAGGTCTATATCGACGGCCAGTTTGTTTATAGCCAACGCGCCGATGGGTTGGTGGTGGCGACACCCACCGGTTCGACCGCCTATGCCTTGTCTGCGGGCGGGCCCATCTTGCATCCGACCTTGGCGGCGGTGGTTTTGGCGCCGATCTGCCCGCATACGCTGTCGGCGCGGCCAATCGCGGTGGGCAGTCAGTTTGAGATCGAGATCAACCTTATCCACGCCGCCGATGCGCGGGTGCATTTTGATGGCCAAGATCACGGTGACCTAGCCGTCGGCCAGCGCGTCATCATCCGCCGTGCGCCGAAGAGCGTGCGTTTATTGCATCCCGTGGACCACAATTACTACGACACCTTGCGGCAAAAACTGCATTGGGGCGAGAAGCTCTAACGCGTTATGCTGTTGTCGTTAGCGATCCGCGATTTTGTCCTGGTGCGTCAGCTAGAGCTGAGCTTTGCGCCGGGTTTTAGTGTCTTGACCGGTGAGACGGGGGCGGGAAAATCCATCCTTTTGGGCGCGTTAGGTCTGGCCTTGGGTGGCCGTGCCGAGGGCGATTCGGTGCGCACGGGGGCGGAACGGTCTGAGATCGCGGTGGAGTTTGGCTTTGCCGAGGACAGCGCGGCGGCGGCGTGGTTGCTGGAACACGATCTGCCGGGCGATCCGGGCGTGTGTCTGCTGCGCCGGACGGTGGAGGCGGGCGGGCGTTCACGGGCGCAGATCAACGGGGTAACGGTGACCTTGGCGCAACTGAAGGCCTTGGGTGAGTACCTGATCGATATCCACGGCCAGCACGCGCATTATTCGTTGCTGAAACCGGCGCGACAACTGGCCTTGCTGGATGATGCGCTGGGACAAATGGGACAAATGGTGGCGCTGGCGATGGCGTGGCGCGGTTGGCGAGCGGCTGAGCAGACCTTGCTGGAGGCGGAGACGCAGGGCGCGGCCTTGGCGCAGGCGTTGGCGCAATGGCAATGGGTGGCGGACGATCTGGGGCGGCTGGCCTTGCAGGTGGGTGAATGGGCGACCTTGAACACAGAACATGGTCGTCTCGCCCATGCGGCCGAGTTGGCTTCTGGGACGGGGACGATTGCGGCAGAGGTGTCGGGTGAGGACGCCGCCGTGTTGTCGCAGGTGGTGAACGCGCGTCAGCGGCTGGCCGCGCTGTCTGAGTTGGACCCGGCCTTGGCAGAACCGTTGGCCCTGTTCGATAGCGCCGTGGCCGAGCTGGACGAGGCGGCGCGTTACCTGACGCGCTATGCCGCGCAGGCCGAGCTGGACCCGCAGGCCTTGGCGCAGGCCGAGACGCGACTGGCGGACATCACCACGGCGGCGCGGCGACATCAGGTGTCGGTCGATGCGCTGCCGGCGTATTGGGATACGGCGCGTGGACATCTGGACGCGGCCTTGCGCTCGGCCGATATCGATGGCCTGCGGGCGGCGGCGACGGCGGCCGGGGCGTTGTGGCAGACGCAGGCTGACGCCGTGTCAGCGGCGCGGCGGGCCGGGGCGTTGCCCTTGGCGCAGCGCGTCACCGAGACGATGCAGGCGTTGGCCATGGCCGGAGGCGCTTTCGCGATCGAGATTACGCCGAGCGCGCCTAGCGCACAGGGTCAGGATACGGTGAACTTTATGGTCGCGCCACACGCGGGCCAAGGTCTGAAACCTCTGGCGCAGACGGCCTCGGGCGGCGAGTTGTCGCGCATTGGGCTGGCCTTGCAGACGGTCGTGTCGGCGCAATCGGGGGCGGAGACCTTGATCTTTGACGAGATCGATGCCGGTATCGGTGGCCGTGTGGCGGGCGTGGTCGGGCAACAGTTAGAGGTCTTGGGACGGACGCGGCAGATTATCTGTGTGACGCATCTGCCGCAGGTGGCGGCGGCGGCGGCACAGCAGTTTGCGGTGACCAAGCGCGTGCTGGACGGTCAGGCAGTGTCGGAGGTACGGCGCTTGAACGCGGCCGAGCGCGTCGAAGAGATCGCGCGGATGTTGGGTGGGCTAGAGATGACGGCCGCAACCCGGGCACACGCAGCGGAGCTATTAGGGCCGGCGGCCTAGCTTATTTCTTGGCGTGTGGGCACGCCTCGCGGGTGCAATCGACATACATCGTTAGGTGATGTTCGTGGATCTTGAAGCCTTTTTCGGTGGCGATGGCGTGTTGTCTGGCCTCGATTTCGGCGTCGATAAATTCTTCTACGCGCCCGCATTGGATGCAGACGAGGTGGTCATGATGTTCGCCGGGGTTGAGTTCGAAGACGGCCTTATCGTCGTCGAAGCGGTGCCGTAGCAAGAGACCGGCTTGTTCAAACTGCATGAGGACGCGGTATACGGTGGCGAGACCGACATCGTAGTTCTCGCCGATGAGGATGCGATAGACATCCTCGGCGCTGAGGTGATGCCGCTCGCTAGACTCAAACAGGTCTAGGATACGCTTGCGCGGTGCGGTAGCCTTGAGGCCTAACTTCTTGAGTTGATCGCCGGTCGTCATTTCCTGTGCTGTATCTTTATAGGGTGCGCTATCATAGCGCGACTTTTTGATGGGTGATGGATTATGCGTATATTACTTTTTGTTCCCTTGGTGGCGTTGGCGGGCTGTGGCGTGATGGATCGCGTGAAAGAGGGGGTCAAGAACCCGTTGGCGCAGGTGCGGCCTTATACGCTGGATATCCCGCAAGGCAATGTGATCGATCAAGCGATGGTTGATAAACTAAAACCGGGCATGACGCGCGCGCAGGTGCGCTTTGTGTTGGGCACGCCCTTGCTGGTTGACCCGTTTCGCAGCAATCGTTGGGATTATGCCTATAGCCTGAAGAAATCGGGGCAGGTCGTTGAGTCGCGCCGTATTACGGTGGTCTTTGATGGGGATGTCTTGCGTGCGGTCGAGGGCGATGTGGTGGTGGCTACGCCGGCGCCAACCGCTGCGTCAACGCCGGCGGTGCAGCCATGAGGATGCCGGTCGCGATTGCCGGGTGCTCTGGTCGTATGGGGCGTGCCTTGCTGGAGGCGGTCAATAATGATGCCGAGGCCTATCTGACCGCCGCATTAGACCGTGCCGGCAGCCCGTTGCTCGGCCGCGATGCGGGCGAATTATTCGGCCCGGCGTTGGGCGTGTTGATCAGCGATGATGTCGCGGCGGCCTTGGAGGCGAGCCGGGTGTTGATCGACTTTACCCGTCCCGAGGCGACCTTGGCGTATTTGCCGCTGTGCATCGAACACGAGGTCGCGATCGTCATCGGTACGACGGGCTTTGACGCGGCCGGCAAGGCGGCCATCGCGGCGGCGGCAGAGCGCATCCCGGTGTGCTTTGCGCCCAATATGAGCGTGGGGGTGAATCTGGTCTTCAAGCTGCTCGACATGGCCAGCCGCGTCTTGAACGAAGGCTACGACATCGAGATCATCGAGGCGCACCATCGCCACAAGGTCGATGCGCCGTCGGGCACGGCGTTACGCATGGGCGAGGTGATCGCCAACGCCTTGGGGCGCGACCTCGGCGAGTGTGCGGTTTATGGTCGCGAGGGCGTGACCGGCGAGCGGTCGCCGTCGACCATCGGCTTTGCCACGGTGCGTGGCGGCGATATCGTCGGCGACCATACCGCGCTGTTTGCGGCCTTGGGCGAACGGGTTGAGATCACGCACAAGGCCTCCAGCCGCCTGACCTTTGCCAACGGCGCCTTGCGCGCGGCGCGTTTTTTGCAAGGCAAGACCGAAGGTTTGTACGACATGCAGGATGTACTCGGTTTGCGCTGATTTTTTATCGGGGGGCTTGAACTTCGCGTCTTTGTCCCTACATCTCTCCCTGTTTTGGTCCAACCTTGATTAGGAAGATACGATGAGCGGTAAAGAAACCCTAGGCTTTCAGACGGAAGTCAAACAACTCCTGCAATTGATGATCCATTCCTTGTATTCGCACAAGGAGATTTTTTTGCGCGAGCTGATCTCTAACGCCTCCGATGCGGCGGACAAGCTGCGTTTTGAGGCCTTGTCGGACGCGGCCTTGTTTGAGGATGACGCCGATCTGAAGATCTGGATTCAGGCCGATAAAACGGCGCGCACGCTGACTATTCGTGACAACGGTATCGGCATGAATCGGCAAGAAGCGGTGGAGCATTTGGGGACGATTGCCAAGTCGGGCACGCGCGAATTTTTTAGCAAGTTGTCCGGCGATCAGGCCAAGGACAGCCAGTTGATCGGCCAGTTTGGCGTCGGTTTTTATTCCTGTTTTATGGTCGCCGACAAGGTGACGGTGACGACACGCCGTGCCGGTCTGACGGCCGAGCATGGTGTGCGTTGGGAGTCCGAAGGCGCGGGCGATTACACCTTGGAGGTGGTCGAGAACGCGGCGCGCGGTACCGAGATCGTCCTGCATCTGAAAGAAGGCGAGGATGATTTCTTGGGCGATTGGCGAATTAAGTCGCTGATTCGCCAATATTCTGACCATGTTCCGCTGCCGGTGGTGTTTACCGACGAGAAGGGCGAGGCCGAGACGGCGAACCGTGCCAACGCCCTGTGGACGCGGAGCAAAAACGACATTACCGAGGAAGAGTACAAGGCCTTCTTCCAGCATGTGGCGCATGACCACGAAGACCCGTTGGCGTGGACGCATGTCCGCGTCGAGGGTCGCCAAGATTACACCGCCTTGCTTTATGTGCCGGCGCACGCGCCGTTTGACCTGTGGGATCGCGAGGCCAAAGGTGGCGTTAAGTTGTATGTAAAACGCGTCTTCATCATGGAAGATGCGCGCAAGTTGCTGCCGTCTTACCTGCGCTTCATGCGCGGCGTGATCGACGCGGCCGACCTGCCGCTCAATGTCTCGCGCGAGATCCTGCAAGAGACGCGCGATGTCGAGATGATTCGTGGCGGTTGCGTGAAGAAGGTCTTAGACCTGCTTGACGACATGGCCGAGAACCGCAAGGAAGACTACGCCAAGTTCTGGTCACACTTCGGACAGGCCTTGAAAGAGGGCGTGGGTGAGGATTTGGCCAACAAGGAACGCATTGCGGCCCTGTTGCGTTTCCGCAGCACCGCAGGCGAGGGCGAGACGGTCTCCTTGGCCGATTACATCGCGCGCATGAAAGACGGTCAGGACACGGTGTGGTATGTCACGGCGGACACTCTGGCGGCGGCCAAATCTAGCCCGCATCTGGAGATCTTCCGCAAGAAGGGCATCGAGGTCTTGTTGCTGACCGAGCGCGTCGACGAGTGGCTGGTCGGTCATCTGAACGCGTTTGACGGCAAGAACCTGTCTAGCGTGGCGCGTGGCGATTTGGATCTGGATAAGGTGGCCGATGTCGATGCCGATGCCGCCAAGACGGATGAAAAACCGGCCGAGATTGAGGCTGATTTGATCGAGCGCCTGCAAACCGCCTTGGCCGGACGCGCCTCAGCGGTGCGTGCCTCGCGCCGTTTGGTCGATTCGCCGGCCTGTCTGGTCGCGGGTGATAACGACATGGGCGAGCACCTGAAGCGGATGTTGAAGTCGATGGGCCAAGATGCGCCTGAGAGCCTGCCGGTGTTGGAGATCAACCCCGGTCACGCCATCATCCAGCGCATGAAGAGCGAGAGCGGTGTACGCTTCGACGACCTCGCGGCGGTGTTGCTAGATCAGGCGGTATTGCTAGACGGCGGCGAACTCGCCGATCCGGCCGCCTTCGTGCGGCGGGTCAACGCGCTGGCGTTTGCCTAAGGGTCTCTGACGGCGCGGTTTTAGTTCGCCAGCAAGCTGGCTCCTACGGGGATGGTGTTTTACTGTAGGAGCGGGCTTGCCCGCGAACAGCACTCAGTGATTGCGGTGGCGGATGTCTTCGATATGCAGGGGATAGTCACCGCGTCGCCGGTCGTCAAAATAGCGTTCTAGCGTGGCGCGGATGGTGCGGAAGGCGAGGTCGTCCCACGGGATTTCGGTCTCGGTGAATAGCGCGACCTCGAGGCTTTCTTCGCCGGGGGCAAACGCGAGGTCGGCCAGTTGGGCGCGGAACATGAGGTAGACTTGGTTGATGTCGGGCAGGCTGATGAGGCTGTAAAGATGAGGGTTTAGCACGCGCGCACCGGCCTCTTCCAGCGTCTCGCGTAACGCGCCTTCGACGGCACTTTCACCGTTTTCCATGAAGCCGGCGGGTAGCGTCCACAAGCCGTGGCGCGGTTCGATGGCGCGGCGGCAAAGGAGGATCTTGTCTTCCCATTCGGCCAGGCACCCAACCACTATCTTGGGGTTTTCATAGTGGATGGTGTCGCAGGCGGGGCAGATGTAGCGATGTCGGTTGTCACCTGCCGGGATGGTGTGGACGAGGGGGGCTGCGCAGTGGCTACAGAAATTCATGTTGGACGCTTATATCGGGGTGATGCACGGTAACACAGGCGCTAATAAAATCCATTGCAATCGGGTTGTGCAAGGTAAGGAGGCAGTCAATTCGGGTAAAATCGCGCTCATTGTCCTGTGGGTGAATGAGTTTATGTCTGAGATTTTGTTCTTGCGCGGGGGTGCGGCGCGTTCCGCGTTTCGTCTTAATCAATTGCTAGCCGCGTTGGCGGATACGCCGGTGACAGGTTTGACGGCGGAGGCGCGTTATTTTGTTGAGTTGGATGCCCCGCTGGACGCGGCCGATCTCGCCTTTGTGTGTGAACTTTTGCAGGCCGAGGTGCACAAACCTGTGCCTAAGACCCTCGTGGTTGTGCCACGACTGGGCACGGTCTCACCGTGGTCATCGAAGGCGACGGATATCGCCCGTAACTGTGGTCTGACGGCGGTGCGCCGTATCGAACAGGGCGTGGCGTGGCAGATCGCTGGCCCGCTGGACAAGAAGACGCGGGCGCGTTGCCTAGCGTTGCTGCATGACCGCATGACCGAGCAGGTGTTGACGGACGAACGCGAGGCGGCGCAGGTGTTTACGCATCAGGCCCCGCGTCCGCTGGCGACGGTCGACATCCTGAAGGGTGGCAAGGCGGCCTTGGTGAAGGCGAATCTGGCCTGGGGCTTGGCCTTGTCGGAAGACGAGATCGACTATCTGTTGGCGAATTTCAAGCGGGTGAAGCGCAACCCGACCGATGTCGAGTTGATGATGTTCGCGCAGGCCAATTCGGAACATTGTCGGCACAAGATCTTTAATGCCGATTGGGTGATCGACGGTGTGGCGCAGACGGAGTCCTTGTTTGGTATGGTGCGCCATACGCACGCGGTGCGTCCGCAGGGGACGCTGTCGGCCTATTCCGATAACGCCTCGGTCATCGAGGGTTACACCGCGGGGCGGTTTTATCCCGATGCGGATGGGGTGTATCGCGCCCATCAAGAGCCTATCCACATCTTGATGAAGGTGGAGACGCATAATCATCCGACCGCGATCGCGCCGTTTCCGGGGGCGGCGACCGGCTCGGGTGGCGAGATCCGTGACGAGGGCGCAGTGGGGCGCGGCTCTAAGCCCAAGGCGGGGCTGTGTGGTTTCTCGGTGTCCAACCTAAATATCCCCAACGCGCAGCAGCCGTGGGAACGGTTGTATGAGCCGTATGGCAAGCCGGAGCGTATCGTCTCGGCGCTGGCGATCATGCTCGAAGGTCCGCTCGGCGCGGCGGCGTTTAACAACGAGTTTGGTCGCCCTAACCTGACCGGCTATTTCCGTAGCTTTGAGTTAAAGACAGCGGACGGTCAGGTGCGCGGCTATCACAAGCCCATCATGTTGGCCGGCGGGGTGGGTAATGTCCGCGCTGCGGATGTCTTCAAAGAGGCGTTCCCGGCCGGCACCTTATTGCTGCAGATCGGCGGGCCGGGGCTGTTGATCGGCTTGGGCGGCGGTGCGGCGTCGAGCATGGGCTCGGGTAGCAATGCCGAGGCCTTGGATTTTGATTCGGTACAACGTGGTAATCCAGAGATCCAACGGCGCGCGCAAGAGGTCATCGACCGCTGTTGGCAGTTGGGCGCGCAGAACCCGATCCGTTCCATCCATGATGTGGGCGCGGGCGGGTTGTCGAACGCGATGCCGGAACTCGCGCATGGTGCGGGCCTGGGCGCGCGTTTTGAACTGCGCCAAGTGCCGTCCGAAGAACCCGGTATGGCGCCGAAGGAGATCTGGTGTAACGAGTCGCAAGAGCGCTATGTGTTGGCCATCGCGCCGGCGGATCTGGCGCGCTTTGCCGCCTTGTGTGAGCGCGAGCGCTGTCCGTTTGCGGTGGTTGGCGAGGCGACGGCGGATGGCCACTTGAGCGTGACGGATGCCCATTTCAAAAACAATCCGGTCGATATGACGATGGATGTCCTGCTCGGCAAGCCGCCCAAGATGACGCGCACCGTCGTCCATGTCGCGCCGAAACTTAAACCCTTTAGCGCCGAGGGTCTGGATTTGGCCGAGGCGGCTTATCGCGTGATCGGCCATCCGACGGTGGCGGACAAGACCTTTTTGATCACCATTGGCGACCGTAGCGTGGGCGGCTATACCGCGCGTGACCAGTGCGTGGGCCCGTGGCAAGTGCCGGTGGCCGATTGCGCGGTGACGACCCTGGCCTATGACACCGAAAAAGGCGAGGTGATGGCGATCGGTGAACGCACGCCGTTGG
>QYQG01000089.1 GCA_007280375.1 Betaproteobacteria bacterium | reverse complement strand
CCGAGGCGTGTCGCGTCCCGGTGGGTCTCGTGGGGCAGTCGCGCGGGCCGTATTACACCGTGCGTCTGGCCGCCAAGCGCGGCAAGGATATCGCCGCCATCGTGAGTTATTACGGTCACATGCAAAACCCGAACGCGCCCGAGCCTGACCAGTTGTTCCGCATCGCGCCGGAGATCATGCAGATCAACACGCCGATGTTGTTTTTGATTGGCGAGAATGATTTTGAACTGCGGCGTATCGTCGGTGGTCGCGCCTTTTATGCCTTATGGGAGCGCGGCGTTCCGGTGGAATATCAGGTCTATCCCTTGGCGCGGCGTGCCTTCGATTTCCGCCCCGATCAGTCACCGGAAGAAAAGATCGCTGCCCGTCATGCTCGCCAGCGCGCTAAGGCGTGGCTGACGCAGTGGATGAAACTGGATGCACAAGGGCGTTGTCCTTAAGACGGATTTTCACACTAGCCGGTTTATAATCCGCGCATGACGCATTCGTTAAATATTGTGATCCTCGCGGCCGGCAAGGGCACGCGCATGAATTCCGACCTGCCTAAGGTCTTGCACCCGCTGGCCGGGCGACCGTTGTTGGGGCATGTGTTGGCGGCGGCGGATGCCTTGGCGCCGCAGCGCATCTGCGTCGTCTATGGTCACGGTGGCGAGACCTTGCCGCAGGCCATTGCGCGCCCGGAGTTGGCGTGGGCCTTACAAGCGCCGCAATTGGGCACCGGCCACGCCGTGCAGCAGGCGTTGCCGCACCTAGACGCTGCCGCAACGGTGTTGATCCTCTATGGCGATGTGCCCTTGATCCGCGCCGAGACCTTGGCCGCGATGCGCGCTATCGCCGATGAGGGGGCGCTGGCCGTGTTGACGGTGCACTTGGCGAATCCGTCTGGCTATGGCCGCATCGTGCGCGATGCCGCTGGGCGCGTGGCGCGTATCGTGGAACAAAAAGATGCGAGCGCGGATGAACTGGCGATCGCCGAGGTCAACACCGGCATCTTGGCGATCCCGCCGGGGTTGTTGGGTGGCTGGCTGTCGCGGTTAAAAAACACCAACGCCCAAGGCGAGTATTACCTGACCGACATCATCGCGATGGCGGTGGCCGATGGGGTGCGCGTCGTGCCCTGTCATCCGGTCGCCGAGTGGGAGGTGCTGGGCATCAATAGCCGCGCCCAACTGGCCGAACTGGAACGGCGTCATCAGGCCAACCTCGCCGCGGCATTGTTGACGGCGGGCGTGACCCTTGCCGACCCCGCCCGTTTGGATATTCGGGGCACGCTTGAGTGTGGCCGTGACTGCACCATCGACATCAACTGCATCTTCGAAGGTTCTGTTACGATGGGAAATGGCGTGAAAGTGGGCGCTCACTGCGTTATCCGTAATGCGGTCATCGCCGACGCTGTAGAGATCCAGCCGTTTAGCCATATCGATGGCGCGGAGATTGGCGCGAATAGCCGTATCGGCCCTTATGCCCGTCTGCGACCCGGCACGGTGTTGGCCGAGGAGACGCACATCGGCAACTTTGTGGAACTGAAAAACGCCCAGGTCGGGTTCAACTCCAAGATCAATCATCTGTCCTATGTCGGTGATGCGACGGTGGGCCGCCGGGTCAACATTGGCGCGGGGACGATTACCTGCAACTACGACGGCGCGAACAAGCACCGCACCGTCATCGAAGACGATTGTTTTATCGGTTCGGATACCCAACTCGTCGCCCCCGTGACGGTGGGCAAAGGCGCGACGCTGGGGGCCGGGACGACGCTAACGAAAGACGCGCCGGAGGGACAACTGACCCTGTCGCGCGCCAAACAAATAACTATAGCAGGATGGCAGAGACCCGTTAAATCTAAGTGATTGAGGGCTTTTATGAAGAAGAGTGTCGTTATTAGCGTGCTGCTCTTGGGTTGGGCAGCGCAGGGCGTACAGGGTGCGCCGATACCGGGCAAGGCGTATAGCATTGCCACCGACGGGCCCTCCGTGAGCACTTTTAGCTCGGAGGCCATGCCGCGTGCCCCGTCAAAAGACCCGGCGTTTGATGCGCGCACGGCGTTTAATTTCTTCGATTACAGCGTGGCACGGCGTGCATGGGAACCGATGGCGGAGGCGGGTTTGGCCGATGCACAGTTTGGGTTATATCAGATCCACTCGCGCGGGCTGTTGGTCGATCCTGATTCGGCGTTGGCGATGCACTGGCTTTTATTGGCCGCACCGCAGGGCCACGCCGGGGCGCAGTTTCACCTTGGTTTGGCGCATCTGCGCGGGGAAGGCGTCGAACACGATATCGAAGCGGCGTGGGTGTGGTTCAGCCGTGCTGAGGCGCAAGGCTATTCGGGCGCTACGCGAGCGCGCGTCTCGGTTGAGCGACGCCTCACGGCGTCGCAGTTGACGGCGGCGCGGCTATCGTTGGCGCCACGGTAAATGACCACACGGAGCGCGGGCGTCTCGCCTGCGCTCCCAAGGACACCCTCTTCGACAAGCATCGAGACGAACGGAAACATCCCTGCGCGGTAATCTATCCTCGCCGCGCCCCGAATCGCGTACACTTGCGGCGGCTTAACACGAGGGTGTGCGTATGTGCGGTATCGTAGCAACGGTAGGTGCGGGGAATGGGGTTCCGGTCTTGGTCGAGGGCCTGCGGCGGTTAGAATATCGCGGCTATGACTCCTGCGGTATTGCGGTGGTGCAACAGGGTAAATTACAACGCAGCCGCACCACGGCGCGGGTCGCCGAACTCAAGACGCAAACCGAAGCGCTGACGGGCGGCCTCGGCATCGCCCACACACGCTGGGCCACGCATGGCAAACCCGATACGCAAAATGCCCACCCGCATTGTTCGGGCGAGCTGATCGCCGTGGTGCACAACGGCATCATCGAAAACTACGAAGACCTGCGCCATCGCTTGCGCGCCATGGGTTATGTGTTTAACTCCGAGACCGACACCGAAGTGATCGCTCACTTGGTGCATATGGCCTACACGCTACCAGACACAAACTCGGCTGGCGATCTCTTGGCGAGTGTGCGGGCGGCGGTGGCCGAGTTACACGGCGCCTATGCGATTGCGGTCATGGCGGCCGATCAGCCGGATCTATTGATCGGCGCACGCGCCGGTTCGCCCTTGGTTGTGGCGCAGAGTGAGGGCATGCATTACCTCGCCTCGGACGCGCTGGCGGTGGCGGGCGCGGCGGTGCAGATGGCCTTTTTGGACGAGGGCGACCTCGTCGCGCTGACGGGTACGGGGCTGCACATCGAAGATCGCCACGGCCAGACGGTCACGCGACCATGGCAACCGGTGCAGGCCTTGTCGATGGCGGTGGAGCTGGGCCCCTATCAGCACTACATGCAAAAGGAGATCTTCGAGCAGCCGACCGCTGTGGCCGATACGCTGGATGAGCTACTACATATAGATGCATCCATGTTTGGCAGAGAAGCGGGCGCTCACTTCGAGGCGATAGACAGCGTTCTTATCCTCGCCTGCGGCACCAGTTATTACTCAGGTTGTACGGCCAAATATTGGCTGGAATCCCTCGCCGGTCTGCCGTGTCAGGTCGAGGTCGCCAGCGAATATCGCTATCGCGAGACCGTGCCTAATCCACGCGCACTCGTCGTCGTCATCTCGCAATCGGGCGAGACCGCAGACACCTTGGCCGCCTTGCGTCACGCCCAATCGCTAGGTCATACGCACACCCTGACGATCTGCAATGTCGCCACCAGCGCCATGGTGCGCGAGACGGCGTTGGCCTTCATCACCCGCGCCGGGGTCGAGATCGGCGTCGCCTCGACCAAGGCCTTCACCACGCAACTGGTCGCCCTCTACCTGCTCACCCTAACCCTTGCCAAACAACGCGGGCGACTCGACGCGGCGCAGGAAACAGAGGCGATACACCAACTGCGCCACCTGCCGCAAGCGCTCAATGCCGTGTTGGCCTTAGAGCCGCAGATCATCGCCTGGTCAACCGCCTTTGCGTGTTGCGAAAATGCCCTGTTCTTGGGACGCGGCCTGCACTACCCCATCGCCCTTGAAGGCGCGTTAAAACTGAAAGAGATCTCCTACATCCACGCCGAGGCCTATCCGGCGGGCGAGTTAAAGCACGGCCCGCTCGCCTTGGTGACCGAGGCCATGCCCGTTGTCGTGGTCGCGCCCAATGACGCGCTGTTGGAAAAACTCAAAAGCAATATGCAAGAGGTGCGCGCGCGCGGCGGTCAGTTGTATGTCTTCGCCGATGCCGATTCGCACATCGTCAACAGCGACGGCATTGCGGTCATCCGCATGCCCGAACACTACGGCCCGCTGTCGCCCATCCTCCATGTCGTCCCGTTGCAGCTTTTGGCCTACCACACCGCCTGCGCGCGCGGCACCGATGTAGACAAACCGCGTAATCTGGCCAAATCGGTGACGGTGGAGTAACGCCGCGTCTAGATCTTCGGCAAGGTGACGCCGGTTTGGCCTTGGTATTTGCCGCCGCGATCGCGGTAGGAGGTCTCACAGACCTCGTCGGATTCGAAGAACAACATCTGCGCTACGCCCTCGTTGGCGTAGATGCGCGCTGGTAGCGGTGTCGTGTTGGAAAACTCTAGCGTGACATGGCCTTCCCACTCCGGCTCCAAGGGCGTTACATTGACGATGATGCCGCAGCGTGCATAGGTCGATTTTCCGAGGCAGACGACCAGCACATTGCGCGGGATGCGGAAGTATTCGACCGTGCGCGCTAAGGCGAAGGAGTTGGGCGGGATGATGCAGGAATCGCCTTCGACCTCGACAAAGCTGCTGGGGTCAAAGTGTTTGGGGTCCACGATGGTGCTGTTGATGTTGGTAAATAGCTTGAACTCGCTGGCGCAGCGGACATCGTAGCCATAGCTGGAGGTGCCGTAGGAGACGATGCGCTCGCCGTCGCGGGACTTGATTTGGCCCGCTTCGAACGGCGCGATCATGTCATGTTCTTGCGCCATTTGGCGGATCCAGCGATCGGATTTGATGCTCATGGTGTCTTCCAAAAGTCTCATAAAAAAACCGCGCTCGGGTAACCCCGGCGCGGTCGATATGTTACCCGAAGCGGCGTGTTTAGGTGTTCTGAATCACGATGCTGGGGAACTTGGCGGAGTGATCGACGGCGAGGTCGCCGACCTTGACTGCGACACGACGGGCGATGCCGTGGTAGATCTCGGCGATGCGCGATTCCGGTGCGGCGACCACGGTCGGGGTGCCGGCATCGGTCTCGACGCGGATGCGCATGTCCAGCGGCAGGCCGCCCAAGAACTCGGTGTTGTAGTCGTCGCACATCTTTTGGCCGCCACCGACGCCGAAGATCGGTTCTTCGTTGCCGCACTTGGAGCAGATGTGTAGCGACATGTTTTCGACCACGCCGAGGATGGGCACGCCGACCTTTTCAAACATCTTCAAGCCTTTGCGCGCATCGATCAGGGCGATGTCTTGCGGCGTAGTGACGATGACCGCGCCGGTGACCGGGACGCGTTGTGCCAAGGTGAGCTGGATGTCGCCGGTGCCCGGCGGTAGGTCGACGACGAGGTAATCGAGGTCTTTCCATTTGGTGTTGTTGAGCAGTTGCTCCAAGGCCTGCGTGACCATGGGGCCGCGCCAGACCATGGGCGTATCGACATCGATGAGGAAGCCGATCGACATGGCTTGTATGCCGAGGCCTATCATCGGCTCTAGCAATTGGCCGTCTTCGGATTCGGGACGACCGTTGATGCCCAGCATGGTCGGTTGCGACGGGCCGTAGATGTCGGCGTCCAGCATGCCAACCTTGGCGCCCTCGGCGGCTAAGGCCAGCGCGAGGTTGACGGCGGTGGTCGATTTGCCCACGCCGCCTTTGCCGGAGGCGACCGCAATGATGTTTTTCACGCCGGGGATGAGCTTCACGCCCTTTTGCACGCTATGCGCGACGATCTTCCACGACACCGTCGCGGTAGCGCTGTCCACGCCAGCGATCGCTTTGATCGCGGCCTCGACCTGCGCCTTGATGCGGTCGATGACGGTCTTGGCGGGATACGGTAAAACCACATCCAGCGTCACCGCGCCGCCGTTGATCTTGATGTTGCGCGCTGACTTGGTGGCGATGAAATCTTGACGGGTGTTAGGATCGATCAGCGCTTTTAGCGCGTCTTGCACTTGCTGTTCAGAAACGGACATTGTAAAAAAACCTTTAAAAATAACGATCGGGCCACGGGCGTGGTTAATACTTGACTATTTTACTCGGGATCGCGCGTATTGGGAACCCCAGCGTGAGGCCTTAATCGTTTAGTTCTTGATGAATATCAGCAAAGGTCGCTGCCGAGGTGAGATGCGGCATGGCCGCGCCGAGCTGTCGGCTGATCTGCGAGATCGAAAACAGGCCGCGCACGATCTGGCTACGATCGGCGCTGCGCTCGACCACCATGGCGTGTTGGCGGCCTTGTTTCTGCAAGGTGGCCACGACGCTGCCCACCGACGCGCCCTTTAGGTCGTCGATACATAGGCACTCTAAGCGTTCGCGCGGGGTCATCACATCCTTGACCAAGACGTCTTCGTGGGGGATGCCCTGGCTGCGCGTCACCTGCATGGGCTTCTCGCCGGTCAGGTCGGTCGCCGTAATGAGGCCGAGGATGGCGTTTTCGTTGTCCACCACCATCAAGAGACGCACGCCACGGTGGATCATCTTGGCGCGAGCTGCCTCGACGCTCTCTAGCGGAAAGATGGTATAGGCGGTCGTGCGTGTAAAGTCAGTCATCGCATCGGTGGCCGGTGCATTGATATCCACGGTCTCCGGTAAGGCCTGAAATGGCTTATGAAAGCTGGCCCCTTTTTGCAAGGGCACGATAGGCAACGGCTGGTGGCTACGGGTCATGAGAGGTCCTCTAGCTTAGGTGTCGTATTAGTCCGCGAGTTTAGGCGCGGTGCGTTTTTAATGTGATGCAACAGATGCCGTTCGAGTTCGCCCAAGGCTAGGCGATAGACCGCTTGCTTGAACTCCACGACCTCGCTGGCGGGTTGCCAATAGTCGTGCCAACGCCATGCGTCAAACTCCGGGTGCGAACTCGCGCGCAGGCTGACATCGCTGTCACGCCCAACGAGGCGCAACAGATACCAGATCTGCTTTTGGCCACGGTACATCCCGCGCCAATCGCGTTTGATCCACGCCTGCGGCACATCATAGCGCAACCATTCCCGGGTGCGTCCCAAGATGGCTACATGCGCGGGCAACAGCCCCGTTTCTTCTTCCAATTCGCGGTACATCGCCTGCTCAGGCGTCTCGCCGGACTTGATGCCCCCTTGCGGGAACTGCCAAGCGTCCTGTTTGACGCGCTTACCCCAGAACACCTCGCCTAGGGCATTGCACAGCACGATGCCGACATTGGACCGATACCCGTCTCGGTCTATCATCGTCGTCATCCATTAATCATTCACTGTGGCCGATTCTCTCACCTAAGCCTTCATATGAAAAGGTTTACGCGAATAATCTGGCGGCGAGGGCCGTGACATCGAAGCCCCAGGTCGTTAGATCGCGGGCGCGGGCGATGACCTCGGCGGGGTCGGTTGGCGGGGCCGGTTGGCGTTGTGCGAAGACGAGCAGGTTGCCCTTTTGCTCGGTGGGCAAGACCTTTGCCGGGCTGCCAAAGGCCGTTTCGATGGCCTCGCGGTAGAGGTGAAAACGCCCCTCCTCCGCCCACAGATTGAACACCGCCCAGCCGCCGGGGCGCAAGGCCGCGTGACAGTGACGATAAAACTCGGCGCTGGACAAGGCGGCGACGATGCGTTTACGGTCATAGCCGTCGAGGAGGAGGACATCGTGTTGGGCGTGCTGCGTCGCCATCCACGCCGCGCCGTCACCGGTGATCGTGGTCAGGCGCGCATCGTTGGGCGGCAGGAAAAAATAACTGCGCGCCGCCGCGACCACCTCGGGGTTGATCTCTAGCGCGGTCAGGTGGGCGTTGGGCAGGTGGTGGTGGATGAACTTTGCCAGCGAGCCGCCGCCCAGACCGATGAGGGCGATGTCCCGTGCGGCCGGGTGCAACACGGCACACAGCATCGCGGCGCGGGTGTATTCCAGCTCCAGCGCGATCGGGTCGCGCACGCGCATCACCGATTGCGCCACGCCGCCGGCAAAGTGCAGGGTACGCAGGCCGCGTTGTTCGCTTACTTCAACGGGGTCATAGGCGCGGGTTTGTTTCTCTGTAAGGCGTCGCATAGGGTAAATACGGTAAAATCGCGGTTCTTCTAAAGGGCTCCATTATGCGCATTTCTCAGTTTTTTCTCTCGACAACCAAAGAAGCGCCGGCCGAGGCCGAGCTGACCTCGCACCAACTGATGCTGCGCGCGGGGATGATTCGTCGTCTGGGTTCGGGGCTTTATACCTGGATGCCGCTGGGCCTGCGCGTGTTGCGCAAGGTCGAGGCCATCGTGCGCGAGGAGATGAACCGTGCCGGCGCGATCGAGCTGTTGATGCCCGCCATCCAGCCCGCCGAGCTGTGGCAAGAGACCGGTCGCTGGGCGGTGTTTGGCCCGCAGATGCTGAAGATCACGGATCGGCATCAGCGCGATTTTTGTTTTGGCCCGACGCACGAGGAGGTCATCACCGACATCGCGCGGCGCGAGTTGAACAGTTACAAACAACTGCCCATCACCTTTTATCAGGTGCAAACCAAGTTCCGCGACGAGATTAGGCCGCGCTTTGGCGTGATGCGGGCGCGCGAGTTTCTGATGAAGGATGCCTATTCCTTCCACGCTGACGCAGAGGGTTTGGACGCGACCTATCAGACGATGTACGCCGCCTATAGCCGCATCTTTACGCGCTTGGGGCTGAAGTTCCGCGCCGTGGCGGCTGATACCGGCGCGATTGGCGGTTCCGGTTCGCACGAGTTTCATGTCTTGGCAGATTCCGGCGAAGACGGCATCGCCTTTTGCCAGGCCTCCGACTACGCTGCCAATATCGAGATGGCCGAGGCCTTTGCGCCCGCCGCCGCACGAGCCGCGCCGGCCGAGGCGATGCGCGCCGTGGACACGCCCAAACAGACCACCTGCGAGGCCGTCGCCGCCTTGCTGGGCATCGAGCTGACGCGCACGGTCAAGCTGCTGGCTGTTATGGTTGGCGAAAAACTCGTCGTCGTCTTGGTGCGCGGCGATCACAGCTTAAACGAGGTCAAACTGGGCAAGGTCAGCGGGATGGCCGATTTCCGTTTTGCCACCGAGGCCGAGATCCGCGCTGCGTTCAACTGCCCGCCGGGCTTCTTAGGCCCCGTCGGCCTCGACCGCGCGCAGATCCGCGTCATCGCCGACCACAGCGTCGCCGCGTTGAGCGATTTTGTCTGCGGCGCGAATAAACCGAAATTTCATACCGCCGGTGTCAACTGGGGCCGTGACCTGCCAGAGCCTGATCTCATCGCCGATATCCGCAATGTCGTGGTTGGCGATACCTCACCCGACGGTCAGGGCACGCTTGAGCTGTGTCGCGGCATCGAGGTCGGCCATATCTTCAAACTGGGCGACAAATACTCCGAGGCCTTGGGCGCGCAATTCTTGGATGAGCAAGGTCAGCGCCGCGCCTTCGTCATGGGCTGTTACGGCATCGGCGTGTCGCGCATCGTCGGCGCGGCCATCGAGCAAGGCCATGATGCGCGTGGCATCATCTTCCCACCGGCCCTGGCCCCGTTCGACCTGGTCATCGTGCCGATGGGCTATCACCGCAACGCCGAGGTCAAGAGCGCGGCCGACGCGCTCTACGCCGAGTTGCTGGCGGCGGGTGTCGATGTCGCCTTGGATGACCGTGACGAGCGGCCCGGTGTGATGTTCGCCGACATGGAGTTGATCGGCATCCCGCACCGCGTCGTGGTTAGCGAGCGCGGCCTGAAAGAGGCGCAATTAGAATATCGCGCCCGCACCGATAGCGAGGCCAGCTTTATGCCGCTGGCCGACGCGGGGGCGGAATTAGCGCGCCGCGTGCGCGCTGGATGATCGCCACAACAGCCACACGCCGATAGCGATCATCGGCACGCACAGCCATTGCGCGGTCGACAAACCCAGCGGCAGATAGCCTAAGAAACCGGCATCGGGGTTGCGGAAGAACTCGGCGATGAAACGGAAGCCGCCGTAACCGATCAGGAAGACCGCTGAGACCGCGCCGGTCGCACGCGGTTTCTGGGCGTAAAGCCAGAGCACTATAAAAAAGAGCAGGCCCTCGCCCATCGCTTGATAGAGTTGTGACGGGTGGCGCGGCAAGGCATCGACATGCGGGAACACCATCGCCCATGGCAAGGCGGGGTCGGCGACACGGCCCCAGAGTTCGCCGTTGATGAAGTTGCCGATGCGGCCAAAGGCGAGGCCAAGCGGCACGAGCGGCGCGACAAAATCGCCGACCTGTAAAAAACTGCGCCCGGTCTTCTTCGCGAACCACGCCAGCGCAACCAACACGCCCAGAAAGCCGCCATGAAAACTCATGCCGCCCTTCCAGATGGCGATGATCTCGCTAGGGTGTTGCCAGAAATAGGCGGGCTGATAAAAGAACACCTCACCCAAGCGGCCACCGAGGATGACGCCCAAGACACCATAAAACAAAAGGTCGTCGATCTGTTGTGCGTCCCAGCCCATCGCGGGGTGCTGGATGGCGCGGCGGCGACCGAGCAGGACAAAGGCGGCGAAGGCGAGCAGATACATCATGCCGTACCAATGCACGGCGACGGGACCGAGCTGAAGCATGACGGGGTCTATTTGTGGGTAGATGAGCATGGTGCGGGCGAGCCTTTGCGCTAGAATGCGGGCATTATATCCATTCAAGGTGACACCATGCCCGCTTACCGTTCTCGTACCTCGACGCATGGCCGCAACATGGCCGGTGCACGCGCCTTGTGGCGTGCCACCGGGATGAAAGACGGCGATTTTGGCAAGCCCATCATCGCCATTGCCAACTCGTTCACTCAGTTTGTCCCCGGCCATGTGCACCTAAAAGACATGGGCCAACTGGTGGCGCGCGAGATCGAGGCGGCGGGCGGTATTGCCAAGGAGTTCAATACCATCGCGGTCGATGATGGCATCGCCATGGGTCACGACGGCATGTTGTATTCGCTGCCGTCACGCGACCTGATCGCCGACAGCGTCGAATACATGGTCAACGCGCACTGCGCCGACGCGCTGGTCTGCATCTCCAACTGCGACAAGATCACCCCCGGCATGTTGATGGCCGCGATGCGTCTCAATATCCCGACTATCTTTGTCTCGGGCGGCCCGATGGAGGCCGGCAAGGTGGTGTGGGGCGGCAAGATCATCAAGCTCGACCTCGTCGACGCGATGGTGCAGGCGGCGGATTCGGCGTGTTCGGATGCCGAGGTCGAGGCCACTGAGCGTTCGGCCTGCCCGACCTGTGGTTCGTGCTCAGGCATGTTTACCGCCAACTCGATGAACTGCTTGACCGAGGCGCTAGGCCTGTCTCTGCCGGGCAATGGTTCGATGCTGGCCACCCACGCCGATCGTCGCGCCCTGTTCGTCTATGCCGGTCAGTTGATCGTGCAACTGGCGCGTCGCTATTACGAGCAGGATGACGCCAGCGTGTTACCGCGCGGGATTGCCACCAAGGCCGCGTTTGAGAACGCGATGGCGCTGGACATCGCCATGGGCGGCTCGACCAACACGGTGTTGCACCTGTTGGCGACCGCGCATGAGGCGGGGGTTGATTTCACCATGAAGGACATCGACCGCATGTCGCGCCGCGTGCCCAACCTCGCCAAGGTCGCGCCGGCCTTGCAGACCTATCACATGGAAGATGTGCATCGCGCCGGTGGCGTGTTTGCCTTG
>QYQG01000014.1 GCA_007280375.1 Betaproteobacteria bacterium | reverse complement strand
GATGCGTAGCTTGGGTTCGATGACCGGCGCGGTGCGTGGCGGATAGTCGGCGACCGCGGCTTTGATGGCCTTGATGTGTTCCGGCGTGGTGCCGCAACAGCCGCCGACGATGTTTAAGAGGCCGGTCTGCGCCCATTCGCGCATCGCCTCGGCCATCTGTTCGGGTGTCTCGTCATAGGCGCCAAAGGCGTTGGGCAGGCCGGCGTTGGCGTGCGCCGAGACCATGCAATCGGCCTTGGCGGCGATATCGACGATGTGGGCGCGCAGGTCTTTCGCGCCCAAGGCGCAGTTAAAGCCGAACGAGATCGGCTCGGCGTGGCTGAGGCTGTTCCAGAACGCCTCCACCGTTTGCCCCGACAAGGTGCGCCCGGAGGCATCGGTGATCGTGCCGGAGATCATGATCGGCCACGACTGCCCGACTTGGTCGAAATACTGTTTGACCGCGAACACGGCGGCCTTGGCGTTTAAGGTGTCGAAGATGGTCTCGATGAGGATGAAGTCGGCCCCGCCTTTGATCAGGCCGTCGGTGGCCAGGGCATAGGTGGCGACCAGCGCATCCCACGAGCAGTTGCGAAAGCCGGGGTCGTTGACATCGGGTGAGAGCGACAGGGTGCGCGAGGTGGGACCTAAGACGCCGGCGACAAAACGGGGGTGTTCGGGTGTGCTGTATTCATCGGCGACCGCGCGGGCGAGTTTTGCGCCCTCGAAGTTGAGTTCGTAGACCAAGGCCTCCATGCCGTAGTCGGCCATCGAGACGCTGTTGGCGTTGAAGGTGTTGGTCTCTAGGATGTCCGCGCCGGCGGCGAGATACTGGCTGTGGATCGCGCGGATGACCTCGGGTTTGGTCAATAGCAGCAGGTCGTTATTGCCTTTGACATCGCTGGGCCAGTCGGCGAAGCGCACGCCGCGATAATCGGCCTCTTGCAGGTCGTAGCGTTGGATCATCGTCCCCATCGCCCCGTCGAGGATGAGGATGCGGCGTTGGGCCTGTTCCCGGAAAAGGTCGGTGCGTGAGGTCATGTGTTTAACAGTATCATCCCCTCCCCTTCAAGGGGAGGGTTGGGGTGGGGATGGGGTGGCGCGGATGAGCGGCGGATTGTAACATCGCAGGGGCTGCCATTCGTTGCCGCTATCGAGGAGACAATACCATGCAACACCTGACCCCGCATGAGGCGCACGCCTTTTTGCACGAAAACAAAAACGCCGTCTTTGTCGATTGCCGCTCGGAATGGGAGTTCCTCTTCGTCGGTCATCCCGAGGGCGCGATCTTGATCCCGTGGTACGAGGGCGAAAACTGGGACATCAACCCCCTGTTTCTGCGCGATATCCGCGTGGCCAGTTCGGTCAATCGTCCTGTGGTCCTGATTTGCCGTTCCGGCAACCGTTCGCGCGAGGCGGGCGAGTTCCTCGAGAAAAACGGCATGACGAATGTTTACAATGTCACGCACGGCTTTGAGGGCGAGCTGGATGACACGCATCACCGCTCGACCCAGAGTGGCTGGCGGTTTGACGATCTCCCGTGGGAACAGTGCTGATTAGTGCTTGCCGGTGCTGCCAAAGCCGCCGGCGCCGCGATCGCTTTCGGCAAAGTCTGTGACGACACGGAACTCGGCTTGCACGACAGGGACGATGACGAGCTGCGCAATGCGCTCGAAGGGGTTTACCACAAACGCGGTTGAGCCGCGATTCCACAGCGAGATCATGAGTTGACCTTGGTAATCGGAGTCGATGAGGCCAACGAGATTGCCAAGCACAACGCCATGTTTGTGACCCAAGCCGGAGCGCGGCAGGATGACGGCGGCATAGCCCGCGTCGGCAATGTGGATGGCGAGGCCGGTGGGGATGAGTTGGGTCTCGCCGGGCGCTAAGGTGATGGCGGCGTCGAGACAGGCGCGCAGATCGAGTCCGGCACTGCCGGGCGTGGCGTAGGCGGGGAGTTGCTCGGCGACGCGGGGGTCGAGGATCTTTAGATCGACATGCATGGGTTTAGCCTTTTGAATAGAGGTGGGCGATGTGGGTGATGATCTGCGCAGCAATCTCGGTCTTGGGTGCGCGGGCGAGGGGGTGCGTGCCATGTGCGTCGATGAGGACGCAGGTGGCATCGTCGTGACCTAAGGTGTCTTGGGCGCGGTTGGCGACGATGAGGGGGATGCCTTTTTTGAGGCGTTTTTCGGCGGCGTGTTCAAGGACGGCTTCGGTCTCGGCGGCGAAGCCGACACAGAAGGGCGCGTCGGGACGGGCGGCGATGCGGGCGAGGATGTCCGTGGTGGGCGTGAGTTGCAGAGTCATTGCTGCGTCGGTCTTTTTGATCTTACTGGTTTGAGGCTCGGCCGGACGGTAATCGGCGACGGCGGCGACGGCGATGAAGATCTCGCAATCGGCGATGTGCCCTTCTACGGCGGCCAGCATCTCGTCGGCGCGCGTAATGTCGATGCGGGTGACACCCCACGGGGTGGCGAGCGCGGTGGGGCCGGAGACGAGCGTGACCACGGCACCGGCGGCGTGGGCGCAAACGGCCAGCGCGTAGCCCATCTTGCCCGACGATAGGTTGGTGAGGCCGCGCACCGGGTCGATCGGTTCAAAGGTGGGGCCGGCGGTGATGAGGACGCGCAGTTCGGCGAGTGGTTTGGGTTGCAAGAAGGCGGTCAGTGCGGCGAACAGATCGGCGGCCTCTAACATGCGCCCCAAGCCGGTCTCGCCGCAGGCTTGTTCGCCCGCCGCCGGGCCGAGCAGGGTAACGCCGTCGGCGATCAGTTGCGCGGCGTTGCGTTGCGTGGCAGGGTGCGCCCACATCTGCCGATTCATCGCTGGGGCGATGAGCAAAGGGCAGTCGCGGGCGAGACACAGCGTAGAGAGCAGGTCGTCGGCGCGGCCATGCACGAGTTTGGCCATGAAGTCGGCGGCGGCGGGGGCGATAAGGAGGGCGGCAGTGTCGCGCCCGAGTTCGATATGCGCCATGCCGTTAGGGACACGCGCATCCCAAAGGTCTTGATAGACGGGGCGACCGGTGATGGCTTGCAAGGTGGCCGCGCCGATGAAGTGGGTGGCCGCTTCGGTCAACACGCAGTCCACGCTGTAGCCCGCCTTGACCAAGAGGCGCGCGAGTTCAGCCGCCTTGTAGGCCGCGATGCCGCCGGTGATGCCGAGAACGATGCGCGTGGGTGTCATGCGTATTAAATGAGGGTAAAGTGCGGTCTATTGTACATGGAGTCCATCATGGCGATTACAGACTGGCCAGAGGGTGAGCGACCTCGAGAAAAGTTGTTGCAACGCGGCGCGGGCGCTTTGTCGGACGCGGAGTTGCTGGCGATCTTTCTGCGCATCGGGGTGCGCGGCAAGAGCGCGGTGGATCTGGCGCGAGACCTGCTGGTTAAGTTTGACGGTTCGCTGGACCGCCTGTTCGCTGCACGCGAGCAGGAGATCTTGGAGATTAAGGGCTTTGGGCCGGCCAAGTATGCCGAGATGCAGGCGGTGAAGGAGATGATGACGCGCGCATTGGGGCAGCGCCTGTGTCGTGAGCCGGTGGCCTTGTGCGCGCCTCAAGCGGTGTACGCGTTTCTGCGTAGCAAACTGGCCGGGTTGCCGCATGAGGTGTTCCAGGTGATCTATCTGGATGCGCAAAATCGGGTCATCGGCGATGAGGAGTTGTTTCGTGGCACGCTCACGCAGACCTCGGTCTACCCGCGCGAAGTGGTTAAACAGGTCTTGGCGCGTAACGCGGCGGCGGTGATCTTTGCCCATAATCATCCCTCCGGCGTGGCCGAGCCGTCGCAGGCGGATCGACAGTTGACGGAGACGCTTAAAAGTGCGCTGGCCCTCGTCGATGTGCGGGTTCTGGATCATATCGTGGTGGCCGGGCAGGAGACGGTCTCCTTTGCCGAGCGGGGGTGGTTGTGAGCGGATGCGAGTTTGTTTTGACGCAAGGCCAATCTCTGTGGTATAAATCGCCCTTTCTGAAATCCGAATTCATTCTAGGTACAAAAAATGGCTCGTGTATGTCAAGTAACCGGCAAAAAGCCGATGGTGGGTAACACTGTTTCCCACGCCAATAACCGTAGCAAGCGCCGTTTCCTGCCGAACCTGCAGTCGCGTCGTTTTTGGGTTGAGAGCGAAAACCGTTTCGTGCGTCTGCGTGTCACCAACGCGGCGGTGCGTTTGATCGATAAAAAAGGCATCGATGTTGTGCTCGCAGACCTGCGCGCACGCGGCGTGCTTTGATAGGGGGAATGAATCATGGCTAAAGGCGGACGCGAGAAGATCAAGCTGGAGTCCACAGCGAACACCGGTCATTTTTACACCACGACCAAGAACAAGAAGACCAAGCCCGAAAAGATGCTGATCAGCAAGTACGACCCCGTCGTGCGTAAGCATGTCGAGTACAAAGAGATCAAGCTGAAGTAAGCGCTGCGCCTCTGCGGACTAAAAAAGCCGACCGAGTGTCGGCTTTTTTGTTGCCATTTCAGGAAACGCTGTTGGAGCGCGGGCATCTTGCCCGCCACGAGAATTGCGAGAATTGTGGAACCGAGAATTGGCCGAGAATTGGGGACAGACCACGATTAAACGCGAGAATTGGGGACACGAGAATTGGGGACAGACCACGAGAATTGGGAGAATTGGGGACAGACCACGATTAAACGCGAGAATTGGGGACAGACCACGATTAAACGGTTTTGGCTTGTTCTTGCCGTAGGTTGACCACCCGCTGTGGGTAGGGGATGACGATGCCTTCGCGTTTGAAGGCCTCCCAGATGGCCCAGTAGATGGTGGATTTGAGTGGTCCTAGGCCTTCTTCGGGGTCGGGGATCCAGAAGCCTAGTTCGAGGTCGATGCCGTTTTCGCCAAAGCCTTTGATGAGGACTTGCGGCGCGGGTTGGCGGGTAACGCGGTCTTGTTGGGCGGCCGCGAGTAATAGCGTCCGCGCGAGGTTGATGTCGGTGTCGTAGGCGACTTGGATGGGGAGTGCGACGCGGCTGTCGCGGCTGGCCAAGGTGTGGTTGATGACGGTCGAGGTGATCATGCTGTCGTTGGGGATGATACTCTCGCTGCCGTCGGCGGCCTGGATGATGGTGTAGCGGGTGGCGATCTGCTTGACCTCGCCGTAGTGTTGGCCGACGGTCACCATGTCGCCGATGCGGATGGATTGGTCGAGCAGGAGGGTGAAGCCGGAGACATAGTTGGCAGCGATCTTTTGTAGGCCGAGACCGAGACCGACGCCGAGTGCGCCACCAAAGACGGAGAGGACGGTGATGTCGATGCCGATCACGGGCAGGGCGACGAGGATGGCGACGACGAGTAAGAGGGTGCGCAGGATCTTGGCGAGGGCGAACTTGAGGTTGGTTTGGAGTTTGGAGCGGTCGATGAAGCGCGCCTCGATGCTACGCGCGGCCCAGAGCGCGCTGAGGAGGGTGATGCCTAGGGTCATTAGACCGAGCAGGGTGGTGTAGAGGGAGATGCGATTTTTCCCTACGGTCACGCCCCAACTATCGAGGGTGGCGACTAAGGCGGGGAGGTGGCCGGTGAGGTGGAGGGCGACGATGCCCCAGATCAGCCATGCAACGCTGTGTTCGAGCGAGGAGAGCAGCGCGCTGGGCTTAAAGATGCGGCGCAGGACATAAAAGAAAAACTGTACGGCGGCTAAGGAGAGCAATAAGGGTTGGGCAAGTTTGAGGAGCGAGGTGTCGGTCCAGTTCGCCAGCGCGAGACTGGCGATAAGGGTGAGTAGCGAGGCCAAGGGGGGCGTGAAAAGGCGCAGGAAGTCGCGCTTGTTGAGTGTGGGGATGCGAATCTCCACACCTAGTTTGAGCTGTTTGCTATCGACGCGTTGTTTTATCCGCCCGCTGAGCCAGAGGCTCGTGGCAATGAGCAGCAAGAGGATGGCGACTTGGGTCAAGATGTCGCCGCTGGAGAGGTGCATGAAGGACGGGGACATCACGAGGCTCCTAGGCGGTGCGTTGCAGGATGGTGGCAAAGAATCCGTCTGTGCCGTGTAGATCGGGGGCTAGCGTCAGGTGGTCGCCGGTGTCGAGGTCGGCCCCAATGCGGCGCAGGGTCTCGCTGACCGGTTGTACGGAAAACCCCGGATGGGTGTTGAGGAAGGCATCAACGATGTCTTGGTTTTCGGCCTTGAGCAGGCTACAGGTGGCATAGATCAAGGTGCCGCCGACCTTCACCAGCCGCGCCGCGCTGTTTAGGATGAGGGTCTGTTTGGCGGTGAGTTCGGTGAGGCCGACCTCATTTTGCCGCCATTTTAGATCGGGGTTGCGGCGTAGCGTGCCTAGACCTGAACAGGGCGCATCGACCAAGACGCGGTCGAACTTTCCGGCGAGGCGTTTGACCTTTTGGTCGTTCTCGCTGGCCAAGACTTGCGGGTGGACATTGGAGAGGCCAGACCGTGCCAGACGCGGTTTCATGCGCGCAAGGCGTTTTTCGGCGGTGTCAAAGGCGTAGAGACGACCGCTGTTGGCCATCATCGCGCCGAGCGCTAAGGTCTTGCCGCCCGCGCCGGCGCAAAAATCGCAGACCATCTCGCCGCGCCGTGCGCCGGTGAGGAGGGCGAGCAATTGGCTGCCTTCGTCTTGCACCTCCAGCGCGCCTTCTTGAAAAAGCGGGTATTGGTTGAGCGGCGGTTTGTTGGTGAGGCGGATGCCGAGCGGCGAATGGGGCGTGGCGGTGGCGGCAAAACCGTCGGCCAACATCTGTTCGAGGGCCTTGTCACGCGATAGCTTGAGGCTGTTGACGCGCAGATCGAGCGGCGCGTTGCTGTTTAAGGCCTGCATCAGCGCGGGTAGGCGGTCGCCGTATTGCGTGGTCAACGGGGCTTCTAGCCAAGCGGGTAGGTCGAGGCGGATGGCGGCAGGCGCGGCGGCGAGGTCAAAGGCCTTGGCGGCCTTGTAACGATCGAGCTCGTTGGTGTGGACGATGCCTTCGCATTCGCGCAGGTTGAGGCCGGAGAGGCGCGCAAACCAGGCGATGATAAGGTCGCGCGGGCGTTGTGAATCGACGGCGGCCTCTAGGCTGCGCAGGTGACGCAGGATGCTGTACGCGGTCTCGGCGATAAAGGCGCGGTCGCGTCGCCCGATGTCCGGATGGGCACGAAAATAGTGCGAGATCACCGCATCGGCGGGGTATGCGAAGGTCAGCAGTTCTTTAAGGAGAACGGCAAGTTCGGAGAGTTGGGCAGTTGTGGGGGCCACGGGCGTGCTCGTGCAAAGAAAGAGGGTGGATTATAGAGACTCCATCGCGGCTGCTGATGTCTTTCTGGTGGTTCTAGGGCTGAAATGTCTTGGCAATCTGCGCGGTTGTTTGCGTCGAGCGGCCCGCCGAGGGGTTTTTGTACATGGGACAGCAGGGTGATTTAACGGCTCTATGGGATTTACAGTGGGCACATGAAGGCGAAGGGCGGTTTCTTGTCTAGTCTAGGGGGGGCATTTGGGAACGCGGGCATCTTGCCCGCTGGCGGGCTGGAAGCCCGCGTTTCCTACAGGGCGGATACCCCCCGTTTTGCTGCGCAAAGCAAGCCGTTGGGGGGGGGATGGATAGTCTAGGAGACGATGCCTTCGATGCGTTCGACGAGCGTGACCACGGCGGATGAGTCCAAATCGCCTTCGCCTCGGCCGACGAGGGCGTTGAGATTCTGCATCGACAGGGCCGTGGCGGGCAGGGCAAGCCCGAGTTCGCGTGCGGTCTGCAAGACATTGTTGAGGTCTTTTTGATGGAGGCGGGCCTTGAAGCCGGGCTTGAAATCATGGTCGAGCATGCGTTGGCCGTGCACTTCGAGGATCTTGCTGCCGGCAAAACCGCCCATGAGGGCTGCACGCACCCGAGCGGGATCGGTCTCGTTTTTACGCGCAAAGGTGAGCGCCTCCGCGACGGCCTGCATTGTGATCGCCACCACGATCTGGTTACAGGCCTTGGCGACTTGGCCGGCGCCGTGGCCGCCGATGTACACGATGTTTTTACCCATGATCTCGAACAGCGGTTTGACCTGTTCGAAGACCTCGGGTTGGCCGCCGACCATGATGGACAGCGTTGCGTTGATCGCACCGACATCGCCACCCGAAACGGGGGCATCCAGCATCTCAACGCCCATAGCGTGTAAGCGCGTGGCAAAGGCCTGGGTTGCGGTCGGCGAAATGGTGCTCATGTCGATGACAATGGCACCGACTCGGGCCCCGTGGATGATGCCGCTCTCGCCGAAGATGACCTGTTCGACATCCGGGGTGTCGGACACCGTCACGATGATGATGTCGCTGTGTCGGGCGACCTCGGTGGGTGAGGTGCAGGCCGTCGCACCGGCCGCCGTCAGTGGCGTCATCGTCTCGGGTCGCCGTCCATATACCCAGAGTGTGTGCCCTGCCTTGAGGAGGTTGAGGGCCATGGGGGTACCCATGATGCCGAGGCCAATAAAACCGATAGGTGCCATGGTGTTTTCCGTTCCCTTTCCCGATGCCGTTGCTTGTCAAGCGCGTTGTCAGGTGTCTAGCAATTCTATCCAGTGCTGCACAGGTCGATCGGACGCGGTTTCTAGATGCAGTTGGCAGCCGACATTGGCGGTGGCGATGATCTCAGGTGCGTTCGCCGTTAGGGCGGCCAGTTTGTTGTCGCGTAGGCGTTGTGATAATGCAGGTTGCAGGACGGAGTAACTACCCGCCGAGCCGCAGCAGAGATGCGCATCGCGCACGGGCGTGAGTTGGTAGCCGACCTGCGTGAGGATGGCCTCGACGCGACCGTTGATCTTTTGGGCGTGTTGCAGGGTGCAGGGGGCGTGAAAGGCGATGCGTTGTCCTCGGCCAATATGCCCAAGCGGGATAAGATCGGCGGGGGAGATGACCTCGGCAATGTCGCGCGTCAGGGCTGATACGCGCGCGGCCTTGTCGGCGTAGGCGGGGTCATGGCGCAAGAGGTTTGCGTAGTCTTTGACCTGTACGCCGCAACCGCTGGCGGTGATGACGATGCCTTCTGCGCCCGCTTCGATGTGCGGCCACCACGCATCGATGTTGCGGCGCATGTGATTTAGGGCCTCTGCTTCGGCAGAGAGGTGATGCGAGAGGGCGCCGCAACAGCCGCTGCCTTGAGCGCGGATGAGCTGGATGCCGAGTCTGGCGAGGACCCGTGCCGTGGCGGCATTGGTCAGCGGCGTTGCCACCGATTGGGCGCATCCTTCTAAGATCAGCATCTGGCGTGCGTTAGGCGCAGACGCTGGCGAACCCCCTGCAGGGCGTCGCGTGGGGATCTTGCGCTGTAACGCCCGGGGTAAGAAGGGGCGTGCGACGCGGGCGAGCGTGAGTAGCGCGGCGAAACGCATCGGATAGGGCACGATGGCGCGTAACAGGCGGCGTTGCAGGCGTTCTGCCCAAGGTCGGCGCACCGTCTGTTCGAGGACCGATCGACCGAGGTCGGCAAGGCGGCCATAGTTCACGCCCGAGGGGCAGGTGGTTTCGCAGGCACGACAGGTGAGACAACGATCGAGGTGTGTTTGGGTGACGCGACTCGGCGCATGACCCTCGAAGACGCGTTTCAATAGATAGATACGCCCGCGCGGACTATCCAGTTCGTCGCCTAGGAGTTGATAGGTGGGGCAGGTGGCGGTACAAAAACCACAATGGACGCAGCTACGCAGGATGGCCTCGGCTTAAAGGCCTAGGGGGGTGCCGCGAAAGGCGGGGGCGAGGTGGGTTTCCATGGCTGTAAATGTTTAGAGGCCCGCGTACATGCGACCGTGGTTGAAGATGCCGTGCGGGTCGAAGGCCGTTTTGAGGCGTTGATGCAAGGCGTACAGGTTGGGTGCTAGGGGCTGGAATATTTCACCCTCTGGGTTGCCGCCGCGAAATAGGCTGGCGTGTCCTCCGGCTTGCAGGGCGAGCGCGTGGAGTGCGCTGGCGGGGGCGTCACTTTTTAGCCAGCGTTGCGCGCCGCCCCAGTCGAGAAAGACCTTGCCCGGCAGGTCGAGCAGCGGGGTGGCCGGTGGCAGGGAGACGCGCCAGAGTGGGGTGTCCCCGGCGAAGCAGGGGTGGCCATGTTCTTTCACCTCATCGCGCCAGAAGTGGTCATGCCCTGTCAAAGATTCGCCACCTATTTGAACGAGTGCTTGTTGCACGGCGCTCTCCGCACCTTCGATCCGCAGATAGAGTCTGTTGCCATCGTGGCAGGCGGCAGAAATAGGTAACGCGCGACGGCTAAGGTCGGTGAAGAGGGCGAGGGCACGGGCGGCATCGCATTCTTGCGCGAGGGTGATCTCCAGCGCGGGGCGAGGCACGACCTTGAGGCTGATGTCTAAGAGGACGCCCAGGGTGCCGAAGGCCCCGGTCATGAGTCGGGAGAGATCATAGCCGGCGACATTTTTCATGACCTCGCCGCCAAAACGCAGGACCTCGGCGCGGCCGTTGATCATGCGCACGCCCAGCACTTGATCGCGCGCCGCGCCGGCATAGGGGCGGCGTGGGCCAGACACGCCCGCTGCGATGCTGCCGCCTAAGGTGGCGGTGGCGCCGAAGTGGGGCGGCTCGAAGGCGAGCATCTGGCCTTGCTCTGCAAGGACGGCCTCGATCTCGGTGAGTGGCGTACCGGCGCGTGCGGTCAGCACCAACTCTTTCGGCTCGTAGCTCAAGATGCCGCGATGTCCAGCGACGGCGAGGGGCGTGCCGTGCGCGCGCCGTCCCAGAAAGGCCTTGCTGCCCCCGCCGACGATGTTGAGCGGTGTGCCGCTGGCGGCGGCCTCGGCGACGCGTTCTTGGAGGGCGGGTGTGAGGTCGGTGGTCATGGGTGGTGGGCGTGCGGCAAGCTACGGTATTCCGAACAATGGCGCGGCGTGGGGATGCCCTTGCCGGGGTTGAGCAGTCCCTCGGGGTCAAAGGCCGCCTTCACGGCACGGAATTGGTTGATCTCTTCGGGGCTAAATTGCACGCACATCTGTTTGATCTTTTCGATGCCGACGCCATGTTCGCCGGTAATGGTGCCACCGACCTCGATGCAGAGTTCTAAGATGCGACCACCGAGTTCTTCAGTACGCGCCAGTTCGCCGGGTTTGTTGGCATCGTAGAGGATGAGGGGGTGTAGGTTGCCGTCGCCGGCGTGAAAGACATTGGCGACGGGGAGACCATATTCTTTGGAGAGTTCTGCCGTGCGGCGTAAGACCTCGGGTAACTTGCGGCGTGGGATGGTGCCGTCCATGCAGTAATAATCGGGCGATAGCCGTCCGACGGCAGGGAAGGCGGCCTTGCGGCCTTTCCAGAATAAGGCGCGCTCGGCCTCGTCGCGGGCGGTGCGTACCTCGGTCGCGCCGCTGGCCTCTAATACGGCACGCACTTGGGCGATGTGTTCGGAGACCTCTTGATTGGTGCCATCGACCTCGCACAGCAAGATGGCCGCCGCATCGATGGGGTAACCGGCGTGAACAAAGGCCTCGGCGGCTTGAATGGCGGGGCCATCCATCATCTCAAGGCCGGCGGGGATGATGCCGGCGGCGATGATCTCGCCGACGGCGATGCCGGCCTTTTCGACATCATCGAACGCGGCCAAGATGACTTGCGCGCGTTCGGGGATGGGCAAGAGGCGCGCGGTGATCTCGGTGACCACGCCGAGCATCCCTTCTGAGCCGATGGCCAAGGCCATGAGGTCGTAGCCGGGTGCGTCCCACGCACGACTGCCGAGGGCGAGGGGTTCGCCGTCCATCGTGAGCAGCGTGAGGGCGCAGATGTTGTGTACGGTGAGGCCGTATTTTAGACAATGTACGCCGCCGGAGTTTTCCGCCACATTGCCGCCTAAGGTGCAGGCGATCTGGGAGGAAGGGTCGGGCGCGTAATACAGTCCGTAAGGCGCGACCGCCTCGGAGAGGGCGAGATTGCGCACGCCCGGTTCGACGCGTGCGGTGCGCCCATCGGGATCAATCGCTAAGATGCGATTGAGACGGGCGAGACCTAGTAATACACCGTCAACATGAGGTAAGGCGCCACCCGATAGGCCGGTGCCTGCGCCACGCGCGACTACGGGGATGCGCTGTTGATGACAGAGCTGCAAGACCGCAGCTATCTCGGTCACGCTGTGCGGCAAGGCGACAACTTGAGGGATCTGTTTGTAGGCCGAGAGGCCATCGCATTCGTAGGGACGGCATTCTTCCGCCTGTGCCAGCACGGCATCCTCTGGCAAGAGGCGGCGGAGCGCGGCGAGCAGGTCGGGAGCGTTCATCATCCGTTGCTTGCTAGACGGGTTAAGGCGAGGGCGAGGGCGTTTTCATCGCCGACATTGCCGGGGAAGATGACCACGGGCAGGCCGGGAAAACGCGGGTGATCCTCGGGGCAACGCACGACAGAACAGCCCGGCAAGATCTGCCCCACGACGCGCGCGGTGCGGAGGGCTAGGCCGTCAGAGAGGACATCATTCGAGGTGATGCCGCCTTTGCTGATGAGAAAACCAAGCGTCGTGGGCAGGCCGCGCACGATGTCCATGAGGAAGGCCGAGACCTGTGCGCCAAAGGCTAGGCGGGCGGCTTGATCGGGGAATACGCGCTCGACGCGACTGGTGTAGATGACGGGATGTTTGCCGCTGGCGATGGCGACCTCGGTCTGCGCGAGTATGGTATTGAGTAACGCAGTGCGCTGTGTCGCGATGCGATCGACATCCACCTCCACGGCGATGATGCTGTCTTCTTGCAATAGACGGGTTAATTGCTGCGTGGTCTTTTTGACATGCGAGCCGATGATGATCGCGCCGGGCCAGCCGTTGCGGACATAGGTTGCCATGTCCGTCGCTTGCACCGGCTGGGGCGGGAGTTGCGCCAAGGCGGTGAGCAGACTGGCGCCGCTACGGAACAAGAAGCGTTGGCCTGTGGCGGCGGCGGCTTGGAGTTGCTCGGCAAAGTGATCGAGATCGGACTGTTGCTCGGCATCGACGCAACAGCACGCGTTGTTGGATAAGGCCATGAGGCGATCGAGGCTGTCGCCGCGTACCTCGGGCAAGAGGAAGCGTTGCACCGCGCTGGCCTTGATGCGCCCGGCGGTCTTTTCTTCGACATAGTCGGGGAGATAACTGTGGCGGTAGCCAAAGACAGAATCACGCGCGAATTCGGTTTCGTGTGCCGGTACGGCGCGGCCATCGACCATGAGGTAATGCACGCTGTCACGGGTGATGCGGCCGCCTTCAAAAAAGGCCGGGACGAGGAAGTGGGCGTCGAAAGGCCCCAGCTCCTCGGCGATGACATCGGTCTCCACGGGATAGTGACCGCGCAGGGTGGAATCTGAGCGACTCACCAAGAGGGGGTTGATCGCATGACCTTCCTCGCCGAGGGAGGCTAAGACGCGCTTAAGATTTTGGCAGACCTCACGAGTGATCGCAGCGGCCTGTGCAGCCTCCATGCCACGGCTGTTGGTGAGGATGAAGAACAACGGCGAGGCATCGTTCAACGCCTCACGCAGGGTGGCCTCGTCCCAGCGGGTCAACAACAGACAGGAGTGAACCGTCTGCGATCCGGTGGGGTCGTCGTCGAGGACGATGATCTTGGTGGTGGCCATGATCGTTCGCGCTGAGTTAAGCGCTGAGCGCTTGCACGCGCTGCGCCATGGCACTGGCGGTGAGGCCGTTAAACGCCATGATCTCGCCCGGGCTGGCGGTGGTCTCACCGCGTTTCCAGGCGAAGGTGTCGCGCTTGGCAGCGCGGGTGCGCAGCAAGACCGGTTCGAGCGCCGCCGAGGGGCCACCGCTCACGGCAAGCAAGACATCACCGTCAAACAAGGCGTTAAAGGCGGCGTCATCCATAAAGGCGTTATCGGGTTCGCTGACCGTGTCCCAGGCGATATCGCTGGGGCGGTACAGGGCACGCGGATTGATCACGGCAACGATACGCACGCGCCATCCGGCGGCTTCGAGCAGGTCTTTGGCCTCGAACACCGGCAAGAGCACCATGTCGCCGGTCACGGCAAAGACCAGCGTGCCTTTCGTGCCCGCCGCACTTTCATAGAGCGTGGCCGCGCCGGTCCTGACCGCGGCATGCGCCTCGTCCATGCTGAGATAGACCGGCAACGGAGACTTTGAGGCGATGAGGGTCATGCTCTTGTTGACGCTGGTGGTGGCGTATTCGTAGGCCGCTTGGATGGCGTTGGCATCGCAGGGGAAGAGCAGATAGACATTGCCATTGCGCATCTGGGCGGCGAAGTAGTTTTCGATCTCCGGGCGTTGGTGGGTCCAGCCGTTGCGCCCTTGCTCCAGCGCGCCGGCGGTAAACATGGTGACGATAGAAGGCGTTTTGCGGCGCAGTTCGGCCATCGCCTGCGCGACGGTCTGGACGATGGGCCAGCCGTTGATCGCAAAGGATTCGTAGGACAGCCACAGGGCGCGTGAGCCAAACAGGGCCAGGCCGGCCGCCAAACCCGCGCAGGCATCTTCGTTGAGCGGTTCGTAGACTTGACCGGTCGGCGTTTGGTTGTAGAGCGGGTCGGTGGTGGGGTGACGAATCTTGAGCGCATCGTTGATGTTCTTCATCGCCGAGGCCTCGTTGCCATCGGCGTTGGTCACCACAAAGCGCGTGTCTTGCTGGCCGACCCAGGCGACGAGCGCACCCATAGCGGTGGCGGGCACGGCCTTTTCGCCCTTGGCAAACGCCTGTGTGGGGAACGCGCCCAAGGGGGTGATCGCCAGCACGCGTTCGGTCACGGCCGTCTTGGCGGCGGGGCCTCCGCCGGCACGGGAGAAGTTTTCGCGCACAAGGGCCCAGGCCTCGGGGGTGAGCGCACGACGCTTGAGACCTTCGAGGATGGGCGCGGATTCCAAGGTGTCGGCGGGGTAGAGGTTGTGTGATTTCGCGCCTAGCGTGTGTACGCCCGCCCCTTTGAGTTGCTTGATGATGAAGGCGGTGAGCGTGCCCCCGAGGGCGGATTTGGCGGCCTTATCCATGCCTTGCAACACGGCCTGCGCGAAGGCGATCCGTTGCGTGTGGGAGAACTGGGTGCTGTCCACATACTCGCCGCTTTGCTGGCGGTCATCAAAGTCTTTCGCGTTGATGAGGATGACCTCTTTAAAGCCGTGGCCCTTCCAATAGGCGATCATCTCGTCATTGCTAAAGCGGGACACCATCGAGTGATGCTCTTGGCTGTAGCCGTTCCAGACGAGGGTGGGGAGGAAATTGGTGACCGCAGGATAGGCGGTGTTGAAATGCATCATGGCGTTAAGCACATAAG